>JAFUGH010000002.1 GCA_017469465.1 Clostridia bacterium
ATATTTTCTTCTACATTTAAAATGGGAATCAAATTATAAAATTGATATATTAACCCCACTTGTCTTCTCCTAAAAATAGCAAGTTTATCATCATTCAATTCATAAATATCTTTTCCATCAATAAAAACTTTTCCGGCTAGTTGGTCTATCCACGCCTCCAATTAAATGTAATAAAGTGGACTTACCACTTCCAGACGCCCCAACAATAGCAACAAACTCTCCTTTTTCTACTGAAAAAGAAACATTGTCTAACGCCACTACTTTTGCGTTATCCTTACCATAAACTTTTGTTAAATTTTCAACTCTTAATATTTCCATCTAAAAAACTCCTTTCTTCTTAGTAAAATATATAACATTCAAAGTTACAGGTAAGTTACAATTTAAAATTTTGTATTACTTGTACTAATACAGATATATTATAATATTTTCTTTTTGTCAATAAATCGTGGTCGAAATCTTTGATTTCGTTTCCACGATTATATGGGTTTCCTAGAAAAAGCACATACTAGACTTTTATTTAAGTCTAATATGTGCTTATATCATTTTTTGGTCATTTTACTACTTCATAGCTTGTTTTATCAGAAAAGTGCCACCACTCTCCAAAATAAGCATTAAATCCATTTTTCTTCATTATATTTTCTAATAAAATTGCATTTTCTTTTGCTTCTTCTGAAACATCACTATAATCTCGATCTGCAATTTTAGTAAACTCATCAAAGTCTGAAGGCATTTCTATATCTGTTCCATCTAATTTAACTATGCTTAAATCTATTGTATTTCCTCTGCTATGACTTGAATATCCATTGTTTGGATTTGCTACATAAGTTGGATTCGGACAAACTTCCCATAATCTAAATTGTGCATCTACTGGTCTATAAGCATCCCATATTAGCAAACTATATCCCATATTATTTAGTTCTTCTTGCACTTTTATTATTTTTTTTAGAGTTCCATATCTTAAATATGCCTCATCATTTTCATAAATAACAACACCTGTAAAATTGTCCGTTGTTGCATATTTCAAATCAATAAAAATATTGGGTATGTAATCAATTATTTTCACTAAATCTTCATCTTTAGGCTCGTTCTTTGTTTCTATTGAATTTTCAGTTTTATTTGACGGATTGAGCATATCATTTTTATTTTCTCCTGAATCAATATTATTCATTTCAACTTCAATTTTATCAAATATTTTTTCTCTTTCTCCACTTTCTTCCTTTATATCTTTTACTTCATTCGTTGATTTTTCATTATACTTATTTTCTAAATGATTACTACATCCAGTTAGTATAATTACAAAAAAGTAACTTAATAAACAACACATAAACATTTTTTTCATATCTCTTAAACCTCCAACTTTCAAATATTTATGTTTTTTAATATAAAGATAGAATGCTATCAAAAATCCTTCTCCCACATTATTATGCTAGATGATATTTCATTAATTAAATAGACTATTTTTTCTAATTTGAAGCAATTTCAAATCCAACTACTCCAATTCCACCTTCTAAAGTATAGATATCATCCACATCTTTTGTGTTGATATACTGATTCTCCATACTAGTGAATATTCTTATATAATTGATGTCATCCTTTACCATTCCAAAAGCAGCAGAATTTTTACTAATCACAGATGCTTCTCTTGCTCCTGCATTCACTATTTTTATTTTAGAATCTGGTGAACATACATAAATAGGATATTGTATAGTAAAACTGCCATCAGCATATTCATATTTTTCCATTTTCTTTTCTATCACATTTGTAATTTGAATTTCAAATCCATTAAATGAAGTAAAAGTTTCTTCATTCACAACATTACTTTCATTGGTATCTGTAAATTTAAATTTCGTAGCACCATATCGTGTAGCATATTCAATATTTTCTCCTGTTAAATTTTGAAATGCCATTTTCACTTCTTTTGCATTTCCTATATAAGAAGTAAGCCAGGTATCATATTCGTCATTATCATAATACTCTTCTACACCACCATCTCCTAAAGAGATTAAATATACTAACCCATCATTATTTTTGTCAATGTCATCTGGGAAAAGCGTACCATCAAATTGACGTTCTGCTAATGATTTATCCCACGCGTCAACTTGAGAAATTATTTCATAGCTATCTTCTTTTTCATTATACCTATATAAATTATATGGCCAAAGCTTATCTCCCGCATATCCATGATTATGTGACCAATCTGCCATCAAAATTCCATTATCGTAAAAAGTAATGTATGGAGTTTCTATAAGTTCATTTTTCCATTCGTGGTTTTGGACATCATATTCATAAATCAATTTCATCATTCCTGCTATAACCTGTGGGTTATGAGAAATAATTAATTCATCAATTCCGTCATTATCAACATCACAAATAGCAAACTTATCGTACTGAATATCAGCTTCACTATCTGCCACTTTCGTTCCATCTATTAATTCACCATTGTAATATAAATCTCTTAATGCCTTTTCGTAGTAATACATTCTCTCTCTTTCTTCTTCATTCCACTCAGCTTTTTCTATTGTAATTCCTCTCACAACGGGATAAAAACCATATTTCTCATAAGAATCATTCAAAAGTTCATATAATTTTTCTTTACTAATATTCTTCAAATCATTTTCATTATTGGTAATCCATTCGATCTTTAATAATCGATTTTCATATCCGCTAAAAGTTATTTTTCCAATATTATCATAGTTGCTTTCGCTGATCGTTTCTCCATTTGGAAGTGCATAACTAATTTTAGGTTCAGTATATGTTTCTCCTGCATCACTATAAACAGCATCTCTCATCGCTAAATATTTTTCTGTAATTTTACCATCCTTTAAAATGAAATCACGTTTACTATCAAGATATTCAGTAGCACTAACTTTAATCCAATCATTAAGAACATAGTGATATGTATTATTTTCAGCATCATAGTAAGTATCAAAATCTGAACCTACTATATCTACATCAGAATCACCCTCTATTAAATTAGATTCACACAAATTTAATCCATCAAACTTTTCGTTTACTTCAAAAATTCTATTGTATGTGTATCCTCCTGTTCCACCATAAGAGGCACTAATGATTTCTAATCTACCATTAAAGTCTAAATCTGTAATGGCATATCCCACTCCATCCAATTCAAAATCATTTTTCCAAAGTTCAACATTATCTATGATTACTTGTAATTGTTTTTCAACCTCAACTACCTGATTTTCTTCTCCATGATTTATCTCATTGTTAGATGTTTGGCTATTCTCTTTTCTATTGGTCAAGCAAATACACGCAATCACAATACATATGACAATCGCAACAATTGAAATAGCAATTCCACTCTTTTTAGAATGAATCATATTTTTCACTCTTCTTTCCGTATTATTATCACTAAACGCAATGGGACATGGTACTAAATTATTCATCTTTTTAGAGGATAAATTGATTAAGCTAGCCATATATCCCTCTTTTTCATCCTCACCTAAAATTTTTACTGTTTCTTCATCACAAAGCATTTCCATATCATCTACGAATAGTTTAAAAAATAAGTGAACAAATGGATTTACCCAATGCACGGATAAAATGAAGAATGCTACCACTTTCCACAAATAATCTTTTCTCTTGATATGTACGCTTTCGTGAGTCAATATATACTTTTTATCATCTTCATTTACATTTGGAGTTAAATATATTTGAGGTCTTATTATTCCTACCACACATGGCGTTGGAATCATGTCTGTTTCATAGTAATTTTCCTTTCCCTTTATTGCAAACATGACACTTCTTTTTAATTTGACGTAAGAGAACAAGGAATAAGCTATCATACCTATTGTTCCAAATATCCATACTACCATCAGAATAATTGACACGTTAAACAGATTTATTTCTTTTTGCCCTGTAGTGTTCGTAAGATTTTTAGCACTATTGAAAGGCTGAATTTGTCTATTGGTTGTCTGGTTTGTTTGAGTTTCTTTTTCTATATAATTTGGCATATTCTGATTTTGAGCTATTTCTTCTATAGTTGTAGGAAATATACTATTTGCATTTTCATTTTCAAAATCATTGTTCTGATTCCTTGTAAAATTAAAATTGGTATCATGATTGGTTAAAACGTCAGTTTGCTGATTTCCCGTTTGTTCTATAGAAAATGGACTATACAAATTAAACAAACTCAAATTACTTTCAAAAAACACAGGATTTACAAATCTAAGTGCAATAATAATCCATAGTAAAAACAAAATCTTCCTAGGTGCTCCCAGTTTCTTTAATATATATTTGAAAATCAAGACAACTATAGCAACACAAGTTGCCATGAAATTTATTTTCAAAAGTGTGAAAAACAAATTTGAAAGCATTTCATTTCCCCCTTTTAGAACAATTACTTTTTCGAATCACTAATCAGTTTTTTTATCTTTTTAATTTCCTCTTCATCTAACTTATTATCAGTTGTAAATGCTGCAATAAAAGAGTATAACGAACCTGCAAAATTCTTTTCTACAAAATCCTTACTTTCATTTTTCTGCACTTCTTCTCTACTAATTAAACTAGAAACAATTTTCTTTTCATTTTGAGCATATCCTTTTTGAATTAATCTTTTTAACATGGTGTAAGTAGTGGTTCTCTGCCAACTCAATTCATTGAAACATATTTCAGAAAGCTCTCTTGAGGTTAACGGTTCATTATCCCAAATAATTTGCATCACTCTGTACTCTGCATCAAATAGCTTCACATACTCCATATAGTACCCCCTTTTCATTTTGTCTATTTTATTAGACAATTTTATTCTAACACGTTAGACAAAACTTGTCAATAAAATGATTTTTAGAATTTTTCGTATTCTTAATATTTTTAGGGACCCCTTCCAAAAACATCACCCCATTTTTGATGTTTTCGGAAGGTGTCCCCAAATGCATGCAAATAATTTAACATTTATCTCTATACCCATATAATTGCTATTAGTAAAGCAATACCAACACCAATAAAACCATACCCCATCATTCTACTCATTCTTCTAAATGATTTTTCCGTTTTTGGAATTGGATGAAATATTTTTTTCCCTGTTTCATAATTCATTTTAGGCATATAGTTTCCAATGACTGAAAATAATATTCCTAATATCAAACATACACTTTTTCCAACATAAACATCGCTACCTAATGGAACTTCTATCATAATGATATATACCAATACTGTGACAATTGGAATAAACCATTCTATTATTTTAACAATTTTAGGTTTTTCGTTATTTTGCAATTGATTAACTTTTGTTGTAGATATGATGCATATTGCTTGTATAACAGCCATAATAACTGGTATTCCAAATAATGCAAAATTCTTTGGTGCATAATTATCTGGTACATCATTTATCGTAAAATGAATTGGCATTTGATCTGGCAATCTATTATATAACGCAATACCTAATACTATTGGTAATAAACATGTAATTACACTTAAAATTAGTGTTCTTTTATTATTCTTTTCCATTCTTATTTCCTCCCAACTTATAAATCCAAACTAAGACATCTTCAAATACAGAACTATTCAATTCATAAAATATAAAGTTTTTCTGCTTTGTTTCCGTTATTAAATTTGCTTTTTTTAAATTTGATAAATGATATGATACAGTTGCCCCTGTTAAATTAAAACTGCTGGATATTTCTCCTGCTGTTTTTCTACCATCTTTTAATAGTTCTAGTATCTCTCTTCTCACAGGATCACTAATTGCTTTTAATGTTTCCGACATTCCCAAATGAATCACCTCACTTATAGGTATTTAGATATTTATCTAAATAGATTTTACCACTTTATCATTTCAATTTCAATAACTATTTAGATATTTTTCTAAATAGTCAGATGTTTTTGGGGATGTTTTTGGGGACACCTTCCAAAAACATCACCTCATTTTTGATGTTTTCGGAAGGTGTCCCCAAATGCATCCCCCATTTTGTTATAAATCTTGTTCTTCCATAGCTTCATCACGGAATACTTCAAATGTAAGCTTATCCATTATTTCATTTTCATTATAATAGATAGTTACATACTCATTTTTTTCGGCATTTCCTTTACAATAAGTAATAGCAAAACGATTGTTATTAGCTTCATATCTCGTACTAATTGCATTTACCCCCCAATTAAAAAAATCTGGTAAATTTAGTTTTTCATCATCAATATAGAACATCAAACTAGAAGGGGAATTAGAAGCATTAAAATTAAGCATATAGCTCATAAAAATATATACACTTTCGTGTCCATCTCCTCCAAAAGTACAATTACATATTAGTTCGGAAATGCCATCTCCATTGATATCCTTTACGGTATCTCCTCGTTCTTGTTCTAAGCCGAAACTTGTTGCAAGCAAATATTCCTGATCACCCACTTTTGTATAATAATCCCTTGTATAAAAATGTGGTGCACTTTCCGTATCTTTATAATAAGTATTATACCCCATTATATTTTGAAACTCTGTTGCTTGACCTATGATATGATTAATCATATCTTTATCTAGCCACTCTTCCAGTACACTTATATCAATTTCGTTGTTGGAATTCCAATAGTATCCTTGATATTCTATTCGTTGTTTGCTCATGATAGAAATAACTTCCACAAGCTGTTCATTACCATCATACCATTGAACGATTAATCCGAAACCGTTCCTATTTTTACTGGAATCATCCCTAGTAAACTCAAGAGAATTAAAATCATTTGTAAATTGTTGGATCATATCGATATTATCGATTTCAAATCTTTTACCTGAATAAGAATAAATAACTATTTTCTTCACATCATCTATTTTAAATTTTTTTAGCTTTTCCACTGGTTTGGTAAAAAAGCAAACACCCACAACAACACAGGATAATAAAGCAATGAAAACAATCCAAAATCTTGGCTTTTTATAATTAAGCACAGCTTTTATTCTATCTTTAACGCCAACCTCTCCAAAAGCTACAGGACAAGTTCTTATCATCAAATTTGATTTCATTAAACTACAAGATAAAAGTGTTTCAGAATATCCTTTTACATCCTCTATTTCTAAATTACGGATTACTTTTTCATCCGTAGCAAGTTCTATATCTTTGCTAAATAAATGATAAGAAATCCAAACAAGTGGATTAAACCAATAAATTGAAAGAAGAAGAAATCCAAGTGGTTTCCACAAATTATCGTGTCTTGATAAATGTGCCTTTTCGTGTAATAAAACATACATCGTTTCAACTTGACTCATATTGGATGGTAAATAAATTTTAGGCTTAATAATGCCAAAAATAAACGGTACTTTGATATCATCACAAATATAAATATTATCTTGAACATTGATAGATGCACTTACCATTTTCTTTAATCGAATATAACAAATTGTACCATATAATAAAATTCCAATTGTTCCAACTATCCATATATAGCTAAATATGTTTAAATAATTGATATTTTTAGCTGTCAATTGAGTGTCATTCGTTTCTATATTAGTATTAGTTGTAATAACATCCATATTAATGTTATTACCAGTAGTATAAGGTTCGTTACCGATTATTATTGGATTTTCCATAATATATTCGGCTGGTACTATCTCATTTCTTGGCATTACACTAAAAGAACTTTCAAAAGAAATGGGACAAATCAAACGAATAGCGACTAATGCCCATAAAATGCAGTATATGTATTTGGGTGCTTTTTTCATAAGCATTCTTAGTAAGACTACTGCAACAATCAGGAAACTTGCAGAAATACTTAATTTTAATAATTCTAAAAAGAGTTGACTCATTATTTTTTCCCCTTTCCATAGGAGTTAATCATTCTCTTGATTTCTTCAATATCTTTCTTTGACAAGTTATTTCTTGTAGTAAATGCAGCGATAAATGCAGGGAGTGAGCCTCCAAAGTTTTCGCCTACAAATTTTTCACTTTGCATTGCGTAAAATTCATCTTTTGAGATAATGGATGAAACTACTCCCCCATCATTTTTAAAGATTCCTCTTTCACATAGTTTTTTTAATACAGTATAAGTAGTAGATTTTTTCCACTCTAGCTTTTCTTTACATAGTTCTACTAACTTACCAGAATTTAAAGGCTCATTATTCCATATAATATCTGCAAATTGAGATTCAACAACACCTAATTTTATTTCTTCCATTATTTTTCCTCCTTTGGTCTATTATTAGTCGACTCTATGTATAGTCTATCATGAATAGACCGTTTGTCAAGAGGTAATTTATGTTTTTGGGGACACCTTCCAAAAACATCACTTCATTTTTGATGTTTTCGGAAGGTGTCCCCAAATGCACCTCATTTTTGATGCTTTCGGAAGGTGTCCCCAAATGCATCACCAAAAATTCATAATTTTATTCTAAATTCGATTTCTTCATTTTCACTTCTCGCTTCAATCATTCCTCCGTGTAACTCAATAATCTCTTTGGTAATTGCAAGACCTAGTCCTGCGCCTCCCGTATGAGAGCCTCTTGATTCATCTGCTCTATAAAACTTATCAAATATTCTTTCCAATTTATGTTTTGGAATAGTAATCCCACTATTTTTAAATAATATCTCTACCCCATCTTCATGTTCTGTGATATTGATTATTATCGTTGTATTTTCATAACTATAATGAATTGCATTTTTTAATAAATTTCCAAAGGCTCTAGCAAATTTATCTCCATCAGCAACATATAGCAGGCTATTGGGTTTATTTACTTCTAATGTTAATCCTCGTTCTTCAAGCATAGGATAAAATTCTTCTATTAGCTGATCAAATAATATGGATAAATCGATATTCGTTTTATGAATAGGCATATCCTTCAAACTGTATCTCGTAATTTCAAAAAATTGATTCGTTAAATCTTCCACTCTTAAGGATTTATCAAGTGCTATTTTGGTGTACTTCTTTCGTAGTTCTCCGCTGATATCCTCTTCTTCATTCATCAAAGATAAATATCCAATTACTGAAGTAAGAGGTGTTTTCAAATCGTGAGCCATATACATGATTAAATCATTTTTCTTTGTTTCAGCATCTTTGGCTTTATTTTTATTTGTGGTATATTCGTATTTGATTTTATTAAGTTTATCCGAAAACATCCATAAAGAACTTGGTAATTCGATATTCGATACATTCTCATCAAAAACTGTATCCAGTGACTGATACATCTTTTTTAATTCATTTACTTTTGTAGAAATAAAACGATATATCATAATACCATAAATAATCGCTAAACATATCAGCAAAAAAGTATTTTTGTGGTAGGCAACCCATACATAAAATTCTGGGAATTTATCAGAAGTAATGTTAGCAATGAAATCGTTCAATATCCCATCAATAAAAACAACTTTCACAATAATTGCTAAAACGTATGTAATAATAAACTTTAGCATTAGTATTCCGAATATTCTAAATTTTTCAACCAACCATTTTCTATTTTTCAATTTTATACCCTACTCCCCAAACAGTTTTTATATATTTTGGTTTCTTGCTGTTATCGTTTAATTTTTCTCTAATTCTCCTAATATGCACCATCACTGTATTATTGTTCTCTAAATATTTTTCTTTCCATACTTTTTCAAATAGTTCTTCCGAACTTACAACATTCCCCTTCTTTTGTGCTAAATATAGTAGTACATCAAACTCAATGGGAGTAAGCTCTATTACTTTATCATATAATTTGCAAATATGTTTTTCTGGACTTATTTCTAAGCCATCTATCTCAATGACATTTTCTTCTTCTCTGTCATTATATTTGGTATATCTCCTATAAGCCGATTTCACTCTAGCAACTAGTTCCAATGGATTAAAAGGTTTGGTCATATAATCATCTGCCCCGAATGGCTAGCCCTTGTATCATATCTTTATCCTCTATTTTAGCAGTCAGCATGATAATAGGAAAATGCAAATCCTTTTCTCTAATATACTTACAGATTTCAAACCCATCCACATCTTTTATCATAACATCTAATATTGCAAAGTCTAATTTTTGTGTATCAATACAATTCATTGCCTCTTTGGAATTGTAAAATTTAAAGACATTGTAATTCTCGTTTTTCATGTATAATTCAACTAAATCCGCTATTTCTTTTTCATCATCTAATACTAATATATTCATTGTTCTCCCCTTTTTTAGTTGTATTCTACCATAAACTTTTTGCTGTTTCCACTCTCACAAAGAAATGTAAGAAAAAGTTAAGAATTCGTTAATGAATCCTTAAAACACTTTGTTACATACATCATTATACTTTCTATTATAGGAGGAGTATTATGAACCGAGTGAATCAGAAAAAACGTAGAAGAAAAATCAATATCAGGAGATTACTATTTGTCATCATTATTTTCCTATTTGCAATCCAATGCTTGAAAAAGTTTCTCAAGATACAGCAAAATAAAAGGTTGCCATCATTTCAACAAATAACAGAAAATTATGTTTTACCAATCTTTCAAAAAAGTAGTGGTGAATATGAAATTATCAAACAAGATACCAATGATAACTATGATGGAATTGGACAAGAAAAAGTGTCTCATCAAGATGGGTATTTTACTACCTTTACCACTGCTCAGCCAAACCAAAAAACTTATATTGAATACAAACAAAATGGAGATGCTTCTTGGAGTCAAAAGGAATATTGGGGAGATACTATGGAAAATAGCGGATGTGGTATTGCTGCCCTTTCCATCATACTCAGTGGTTATGGGAAAACTGATACTCCAGAAGATTTAAGAAATAAGTATTATCCTGTCTTAAATTATGAAACACTAACAACAGAATTATGGGATTCATTCGGCATCAAAGCATCTGGATTTTTCTATGACCAAGAACATTTATCAGAGGATTATATGAAACGTCATTTATTAAAAGACAAACCTATTTTTATTTGTGTATGGACAAAACCAAAGGCCAACCGCTGGACAACCAGTTCTCACTACATGGTCTTGCTAGCATCAGACGGACAGGATATGGTATATGTTTCTAATCCAAACGGTGGAGAAAATGACAGCAAAAGTTCTGGGTGGTACAAGTTTGATGAAGTGGTTCCATATATCGCTAAAATACTTTTTATTGATAGTTAAGTAAAATAAGAGCAGGCGATAAGTTAATGATTGCCCGCTCTTATTTTTAGTTATCTTTGAATTAATTTCTGACATGATAGCTATTGCCCACATAAATTGTAATTTTAATGTTTCTTTCTTGTTAAACCAATTCCTATCATTGAGCCTATAAAAACTATTGGGGCTATTCTTACAAAAATCCATACAAATGAATGAATACCAACCCCTAATATTGCTAATTCTGGATCGTTGTAATCCCATTCCATATAGGTATTTCCTAATGTTGCTATAACAATAAAAATTGCTACCAAAATTACACACATCGATATAAGTATCCAATGTAAAAACTTTCTTCCTCTTTCTTTTCTTTGTGCTAATTGTAGATTAATTATTTCGAGTTTTTCGGCAATTTCTTTTAAACTATCTGTCTTTTCTTCAGGAATATTTTCCCCAAGAAGTGTATTTACAGGTGTGTCCAAAGCATCAGACAATGCAACTAACAATTCAGAATCTGGTACAGATAAACCCTGTTCCCATTTTGATATTGTTTGTCTAACAACATTTAATTTAATTGCTAATTCCTCTTGTGAAAGTCCTTTTGATTTTCTAATTGATTTAATATTATCTTTTAGCATACTATATGCCTCCCTTCTTTAAAAAGGAATATATGCTAAATCTTTCGTTGCTACAAGCAATGCAAATTAACATTCGTTAAAAAAGCTCCATAGCAACGATAACTAACTATTTGTCTCGATAATTATAATAATGATAATCCCAAACTAAGCATGATTATATACATGATAGTTTTTGGCATCATTAGCATTCCTAATTTGGGATTATTCTTTCCAAATAAAGCAACCGGCATATAAAATATACAACTTAATAAAATACATATTGCTGTTGTCATTCCATAAGTTCCACCTAACATCATGAATAATACCACTTCAGTTAAGCCAGTTATAGCAAAAACTCCATTTCTATAGAATGACATTTTTTTGTTTCCGCCTGTAAACCAATTATTTTGTGGTAACAAACATAGTATAATTCTAATGCACGATGTAAGCCATATCAGTATTGGAATGATATTTGAAATTTTGCCACTATATTGTATTGCCCAAATATAAAATAAAATGATATAAAATATTGTCATAGTAATTGATGTAACAATTAACCCAAAATTCATCCACCATTTTACTTTTTCGGTTTCCCCTTTTATATTTTTGACAACTCTTGGAACTAAATGAAACGCATCTCCAAAACCAAGAACGAAAGCCATGATACCATACAAAAGAAATAGTTCATTATGGCCATTATTTAAAAATATGATTCCAACTATTAAATCAAATATTAAATAAGCAATACTAAATACTGATTCTCCAATTCTCATTCCCATTTTTTCTTTCCCCATGTTAACAACTCCCATTTGAGCATATAATAAAAATTACTTTGTATCTTTGTCTAACTTATACGCAATATCAAAATAGTGCGAACATCACGATATCTGTAATTTACTATTCTAATTTGTTACGAATGACTGTCCCATTTCGGTCACTTCAATGTTGTACACATATATAGCTGGAGTAACTTTATCAAATACATTGTCAGTACCAACAATACCTGTTACTTCAACCCATACCCCCTCTTCAGGATATTCACCTGCATATCTTATATCAAGTCCTGCAAGCCCATCACTGCCACAACAACCTGGGGTATTTCTTACAACAGCATAACATATATCTCCGTTATTATCCTTATATGTATAAACCCAGCCTTGCATTTTGATTGATTTGCCTATATAATCATTAATGTTTAAAAATACATCATTGGTTGATTGTATAAAATACTTTTCTTTTATTTCAATCATATTTTTTTCATCTATTGCTGCAAAAGCCTGTAAGGTTTTTCTAATCTTACCATCACCACTCTCATTCGGAGCAGAAACAGAAAATAAGGTTACGTGATTCATATTGGAATTTTCCGTTTTGTGATTTATTACAATTCCTCCAACAATAATAGCTAATACAATAATGGAGCATACAACAAACATTCCTTTTTTATTCATAATGATTAGCCTCCTAAGTGTTTTTTATTTTATCAATTAACGAAAACAAAATAAATGCAATCAAATTTACAATAACTATCATTGCACCTGTACTAATGTCATACACATAAGACATATATATTCCGAAGCCAAAAAGTAACAAGACTAATGATTGCAGATGAAATAACTACTTTTTTGTATGACTTAAAAATTCTCATAGAAGTAAGTGCCGGAAAAATGATAATACTACTGATTAGCATAACTCCCATCATTCTCATTCCTATCACAATAATTAAGCTGGTTAGAACTGCAATAATATTTGTATATCTATTGGCTTTTAGTCCACTCGCTCTTGCAAAATTTTCATCAAAAGTTACAATAAATAATTTACGATAATAAATGACAAATAACACTGCAACAATAATACTCACAATTACACTTAAATATACATCTGCAATACTCATTGCCAAAATACTTCCAAACATAAAATTACATACATCTGTATTCATGCCAGTAGTAGCTGAAGTTACTGCAACACCTATTGCTAACGCCGAACTTGAAATTAAAGCAATAGCACTATCACTTTTTATCTTACTATTATTTCCTATCTTTAGAAGAATAATTGAAAAAAGAGCAACTCCAGGTATTGCTATATATAACGGAGAAGATATTTCAAGTGCGGTTGATACAGTAAGTATTCCAAAACCAACATGTGATAATCCATCCCCTATCATGCTATACCTCTTTAGAACTAAACTAACCCCTAAAAGTGCTGCACAAAGGCTTACTAAACTTCCTACCAATATTGCCCTTACAATGAACGCATGTGACAACATTTCCGATAAAGTTTCTATCATTATTCATCACCTCCAAAAATAAAATCATGAGGTTTGCAAATTTTTTTAATTTCTCCATTACGAAGTTCAATAACATTATCTGCATACTTTAAAGCTCTATCAATATCATGAGAAACCATCAGTATTGCAATATTATCTTTTTCTCTCAAATCTCTCAAAAGCTCATAAATCTGTTTGGCAATCATAGGATCTAGTCCATTCGTAGGTTCGTCAAGAATAATGATATTTTTTGTTGCACATAGGCTTCTTGCAACTAATACCCTTTGCTGTTGCCCTCCAGAAAGGTCAGCAAAACACTTTTTCCTAATTTCATAGATTCCTAGTTTCTCCATTGTGTTTTTTGCGGTTTCTTTATCTTCTTTCGTGTAAAAAATGCTTTCTGGATGATTTCCTATTGTCCCGAGATAAAACAACCTCTTCTATACTTGCAGGAAAATTAGCTTGGATTTCGCTTTTTTGAGGCAAATAACCAATATGTTCTTCTTTCTTTATCTCCCCTGAATATCCTTTATTTAAACCAAGTATACATTTGATTAGAGTAGTCTTTCCGAGAACCATTCTCTCCAACAATGCAATTAAAAGTTCCTTTTTTTATTTTTAAGTTAATATTCTTTAAAGTATCCTTTTTTTGTGGATAACTAAAATATAAATTTTTAATTTCTATCAATTCCATATAAGGTATTCGCCTCCAAAGTCTTTATTTTTCAAATTACTGTAATGCTTCTTTTAGCACATCAACATTTTTAGTCATTAAGCTTACCCAAGTTTCTCCATTGTTAAAGTCATTCAGACTAACATTGTGAAGTGATTGAATTTGCAATGCCTTACAGCCATTTCCAACTTCACTTGCGATTACTTTTGCAACCCTACCATCGTTTAATTCAATATATAGAATAACAGGAATTTTCTCTTCTTTTGCTTTATCTTGTAAATATGCGATTGTTTTTGCAGAAGGCTCTGTTTCAGTACTACAGCCATCAAATGCCGCACTAACTTCTAATCCGTAATAATCTATAAAATACTGCATTGGCATTTTATCTCCAAAAACAAGTCTATCTCTTACTTTGTTATCTACAATATTTTGAATTTGATTATCAACTTCTTGAATCTTTGCTATGTAATTTTCAGCATTTACTCTATAAGTACCGCTATTTTTAGTATCTATTTTGCACATTTCTGTTTCTAAAGCTTTTACCATCTTTATCGCATTTTCTGGTGAAGTCCAAATATGCTCATCAAAAGCACTCTCTTCTTCCTCCTCTTCTTCT
>JAFUGH010000040.1 GCA_017469465.1 Clostridia bacterium
CGGCGAACAGCGTTCGCCATAAAACAAAAATTTATTAACTCTTGAAAAATATGTCACTTTTCGAGCGACTCGAGCGAGCGTAGTGGCGAAGCCCCAACGGAGCGAGACTCGAACTTTCGCGGAGAAAAGTTATATATTTTTTAAGAGTAACAATTAATTTTGAAAAATGATTTACTCAGACAAATTGTAATTTGACAAGCTCTATTATTTATGTTAATATTGCAATGTCAATTTACTTGTATACACCACTTAATATTTTAAGGAGGTATTTTAAAATGAATAAGGATAAATGGATCATACGGAGTTATATTTTTCTAGGAATTATTTTTTTCATTATCATTTTTATTGTTTTTTATCCTTGGAAACTTGAGAGCTCTGTTGTACTGAATCATTATCATTTACTCAAAGATACGATTCAATCATCTATTGATACTGAAAATCATTATATAAAACATATTGAAATACCTAAAAACGTTACTTTGAATGTAAAATATAATGATGACCAAACAACTAGTATACAAGCAACATACATCTACTCCGATTATATTGCACCGAAAATCGAATATAATTTGTTACTTTCACAAAATTTTGAAATAATAGATGCATCTTCTGAAGAATTATCACTTTTTCATTATACATTATATACAGTTTTTTGGATATTAGTAGCAAGTTTTATTTCTAGCATATTATTACCTTTACCAATAATTTTCTTGTTTTGTCTTATTTGGGATTTAGTTACTTTCATTCGAAAAAAAACATGGAAAATAAAACTGCATATCAATACTTAGGAGACAGGAAACAAACAGGGACACCCTTAAATGTTAACCTTATCAATAAAGTTAACATTTAAGGGTGTCCCTGTTTGTTTCTCACTTTTCATCCGGTAAATCAAGCTTAATATGTACATCCCTTAGTTGCTCCGGAAATACACTCGATGGTGCTCCCATTAATAAATCTCTTGCTTTACTATTCTTAGGGAATGCAATTACTTCACGAATACTTTCTTCTTCTGCTAGTAACATTACCATTCTATCCAATCCTGGTGCAGCACCTGCATGTGGTGGAGCTCCATATTGGAATGCATTGTATAATGCTGGGAATTTTGCTTCTACATGTTCTCTGGTATATCCAGCAAGTTCAAACGCTCTTTCCATGATTTCTGTATCATGATTTCTTACTGCACCTGATGCAAGCTCATAACCATTACATACTAAGTCATATTGATAAGCATAAATATCTAATGGGTCTTTTGTGTTTAATGCTTCTAAACCACCTTGTGGCATTGAGAATGGATTGTGATTAAATGCTACTTTTCCATCATCATCTAATTCATACATTGGAAAATCTACTATCCAACAGAATTTAAAGCAGTCTTTCTCCAATAGGTCTAATCTCTTTCCTAATTCAATTCTAATTAGTCCTGCTAATTTTTGTACTTTTTCAAGTTCATCTGCCATAAAGAAAATAGCATCTCCAGGTTTTGCTAATTCTAATAAGGCAGGTTTCATATCTTCCGTAATAAATTTAGAAATACCACCTGCGAAAGAGGAATCTTCTTCTATCTTCACATATGCCAATCCCTTTGCTCCTCCTTCTGTTACAGCAAATTCGCTCATTTGGTCAAAGAATTTTCTCGTTTGCGTACTACTTCCTGGAACAACAATCATTTTAACCACTTTATCTTTAAAAGCATTAAACTCAGTATTTTTAAATAGTTCTGTTACATCTTGAATTAGTAGTGGATTTCTTAAATCTGGCTTATCTGAGCCATATTTTTCCATTGCTTCTCTATAAGGAATTCTAATTAATCCATCTTCACTAACTCTCTTGGTTGTATGTCTTCTAAATGTATTTAATACTACATTTTCAACAACTTTTAAAACATCTTCTTGTGTTGCAAAAGACATTTCCAAATCCAATTGATAAAATTCTCCTGGTGAGCGGTCTGCACGTGGATCTTCATCTCTAAAACACGGTGCAATTTGGTAATATTTATCAAATCCTGACATCATTAAAAGTTGTTTATATTGTTGTGGTGCTTGTGGCAATGCATAGAATTCGCCTGGATGTAATCTACTTGGTACTAAGAAGTCCCTTGCTCCTTCTGGTGAAGAACTTGTTAAAATTGGTGTTTGAATTTCAACAAACCCCATACCATCCATTAATTCACGAATTGTTTTCATGATTTGAGCTCTAAAAACAATATTTTTATGAATTCTATCATTTCTTAAATCTAAGAATCTATATTCTAATCTTAAATCTTCACGGACATCTTGATCAATATTAATTTCAAATGGAAGCACATTTTTAGATTTACCAGTTACTCTAATTTCACTTGGAATAACTTCGATATCTCCTGTTTCCATATTCGGATTTTTATTGCTTCTTTCACATACTTTTCCTATAACTGAAATAGTGCTTTCTGTAGGAACTTTTCTCATTAGTTCTAAATGCTTTTCATCTTCAATTGCAATTTGCGTCATTCCATAGTGGTCTCTTAAGTCTACAAACATCATAGAACCTAAATCTCTGATAGTTTGCACCCAACCCGCTAAACGCACTTCTTTACCAACATCTGAAATTCTTAATTCATTGCAATAATTTGTTCTGTATTCATTCATGTTTTCCCATCCTTCCTTATTTATGACATTAAATTTTATGGCATCACATATGAAAATATCCCATGGATATTTTTATATCCATGGGACGAATTATATTCTCGTGGTGCCACCCAAATTTATTCTCATTAATAGCCTATAACGTTTGCTACACGGGTTTGCTTTATCACAAACCAACTCCAAAGTGTCTTCACATATTATTATATAGGAATTTTCACCATGTTTTCCCTCTCTAAAATACTCTAATATGTTACTACTCTTTTTCACAGCCTCTATGAGCATTTTACAACGAAATATTCTAAAAGTCAATTAAATTATTCATCCTTTACTAATTTCCACGCTTTATTAATTGTGCTTCCATCTCTAGCTTTATCATTAAGATCTATTGAAAAATCGGTAAAGTTTATTTCTATGATTGGATGAATTGCATTACTCTTAGAAGAAATATTACCAAATGAATCAAACACCATATCTGCATTAATCTCTTCTAAGCCCACTGTCCTAATACCAAAACCAGCTCCTGATGAACTAGCATATACACTTTGAGATGCTAACCAACAGGTCTCGTTTCCTAGCACATTTTTTACTGCATTGTTTTTGGAATTTATTCTATAATTATAAAAAGTTTGTGTAACATATACTGGATTATCTTCTTTTGCTTCTCTTATTTTAATTCCATTTGTATCTGTAACTTCTTCTCCTCCGCCATCAAATGAATAGAATCTAGATGTTCTCCATTCATTTGTTGCCTTTGTATACGTTTTTCCTTCATACTCTATAGTTCCACTAACCGATGTTCCTCTCGGATAATAAGCATATCTTGGCTGATTTTCAGGTGCTTTTTGTTCAAAAATATTATCAGCATCTTCCATTGTCATACATCTTGCTCTTAAATTAAGCTTATTATTACTATACAATTCTTTACAAATGGCATTTAAAGTTTCAACTCCCTTTGTAAAACCAACAGCCCCACTAAAATTTATCCCACTGTTTACGCTTCCGTTAGTAGTAATTAAAAAATTTTCCGTTTCTTTATCAATATAAATAACTCTCCAACCTTTCTTTTCAGTTTGTAATGTTTGATTAATATCTCCTGTATCACTTTTATTTGGTTTATATGTTTTACTGTCAGGAGTATAAGCAATGTAATCTCCAATTTTCAAAATGTCAGATGGATTTTTTTGCCTATAATTATTTACAGTTACACTCTTATTAAAAGCTCTTCCACTAGAAGTTATTTTAAATTGATATGTACCATTACTTGTAATTTCATATGGAACCGCTGGTTCTATGTTAAGCTTTTCTCCATTTAAAGTAGCATCAAATGTAATATATAGTTTATTTCCTTTTTTTAAGTTTGTGCCAGCTTCCAATTCAGTATCTATATTAGATAAAATTTTGGCTTCACTTATATATGCACCACTTATGTCTCTGACAGGATCATCACTCTCATAATATTTTGATGCACTGATATACCATTTTGTTGCTCCGTCATCTTCAACTTTATAACCTGGTAAGAAAAAAACTTCACCTTGATTTGTCACGTAATGTTTTTCTTTTGAATCATAAAATTTCTTATTACTATTTATTCCTGAAATATTAGAATCCTTTAATATCTGGTAAAATTCACTACCATTAAGTTGTGTTGGATTCAAATCTAATCCTAGTTCATTTACTGTTCCAGTTGCTTTAAAATCAATATCATCACTAATGGAAACATCATTTGCAATTTCATAATATATTTTTGAATTATCAGATTGAGTTAAGTCTCTAGATTTTCTATGTAGAAAATCTTGCTCAACATGACTAGCATAATCTTCAAAATCTTTTTGAAAATTAGTAAACTTATCGCCACCAAAAAATCTCATTATTTTAGGAATTAAGCTTGCTGCTATAATAATTATTACAATTAAAGTTATTAAACCTATGACAGATATGCCACTTTTTCTTACTTTTAATTTCATATTTCATGGCTCCTTTCCTAATAGCTTAGTAAACTAGCTATGTAGAAATATACATCTTTTTACAAAATTATACATGAAACTACAAAATAAAATCAATATTTTAATTAATATTTCTAATTGAGTCTTCCTAAAAATCCATTTGGCTCGAGTTCTTTATTTGGTGCAATCAGCATAATGTTGTCGCCTTCTTCTATCGCGTAGTCAGCTGAAGGAATTAATATTTTCTTATCTTTCTTTTCAACACATAATACGTTAATATTATACTTCGGTCTAATATTTAATTGATTTAATCTAGAACCAATCCATTCTCGAGGAGTTTCTACCTCAGCTATACTATACTCTTTTCCAACTTCCATTCTCTCTATTACATTTTTATGCATTAGTGTTTTAGCAAGTCTTGTTCCAATATCTTTTTCAGGCTGTACTACTTTATCAACTCCAATCATTGTTAAAAGTTTTGCATGGATATCATCTCTAGACTTCGCAACAATATATGGAACATTTAATTCTTTTAAAGTTAGTGCTATCATTATACTGGCTTCCAAATTGTCTCCAATTCCAATAATAGCAATATCAAAATTCGTAACACCTAATTCTTTTAATGCATTTAAATCTGTAGCATCAACTTTGGCGGCATGTGTTACATACTCAGACACATCATCTACTAGTTCTGAATTATTATCAATTGCCATAACTTCACAATCATAATTAGATAAAGCATGTGCTAAACTCATGCCAAATCTCCCAAGACCTATAATTAAAATTTGTTGAGTTTCTCTTTTCATATTTTTCCACCTTTCTGTTTAACACACGAAATATTCCGTGTACGCAAACATCAATTACTACAAAATTTATCCAACAATAACATTTTCGTGAGAATAAACCACTAAATCATTTTCTTTTGGTTTTTTCAAAACAAATGCAAGAGCCATTGTCATAGTTCCAAGCCTTCCAATATACATCAATAATATCAATATACTTCTACAAACTAAATTCATTTTTGCTAATGCACCACTAGTTAAACCAACAGTGGCTAAAGCTGAAACAGATTCAAAAAACAAATCTAATGTCTTAATATTTGAATTTGCAATCAAAAACAAGTTTGAAACAATCAATATAGCAATTGCTATTATAATGACTGATACTGCTTTAAAAAAAATGCTACTAGAAATAGTCCTTTTGAATATATTAATATTTTTCTTTCCTACTATATTTGAGTAAACTCCTACTATTACGACAAATAAGGTAGTAGTTTTTATTCCACCTGCCATGCTTCCTGAACCAGCACCGATTAACATTAATAGAGTCATCACTAATTTGGTCATATCCGTTAGATGAATTAAATTAACTGATGCGAAACCAGATGTTCTAGCCGATACAGAATGAAAAGCCGAAATTAAAAATTTATCCCATAAATTAAATTTACCTAATGTTCCAGGATTATAGTATTCAAATGAGAAAAAAACTAACGTTCCAATTGTAAATAAAACAATATGCATTAACAAAACAATTTTTGTGTGTAAACTAAATTTCTTTATTATTTTCGAAAATGAATATTTTTCTTTTATTCCATGTTTCAAATTAATACTAATATCATTCCATACTAAAAAACCAAGACCCGCAATTGAGGTTAATAGCATACAAGTGATGTTAATAATCTTATTTGTTGCAAAAGGCATCATATTACTATCTCCAATAACATCGAAACCAGCATTACAAAAAGCGGATATTGATTGAAATAAAGATTTAAAAAGTCCTTGTCCCCATCCATAAATTGGTACAAATACAAAAGACATTAATACAGCCCCGATTATTTCAAAAGTAAACGTATATTTTAATACCTTTCTAGTAAGTCTTACTAGTCCTTCTAAACTATTGCTGTTTACCGCCTGTCCAATTAAAATTCGATTTTTCAGTGTAATTTTTTTCCCTAATGTCATCAATATTAAAGCAATGATTAACATGAATCCGCAAACCACCAACTTGTATTAAGCACATAATAACGAATTGTCCAAAAGTGGTAAATGTATCTGCAACAATCACAGTTGATAGACCTGTTACACAAGTAGCAGAGGTAGATACAAACAATGCATCAAAAGTAGAAAGTCTACCAATGTGAGATATTGGTAGCTTTAATAAAAAAGTTCCAACTAAAATGATTATTAAAAAGCCAAGGGCAATATACTGCGTTGCCCCTATTTTATTTTTATTTTTGGTTTCCATTTTTTCTCCTATTCAAATTACAATTTTCTACAAGATTCCCCATAAGAACGGACGCAAATAGAAAAGGTTTTAACTTGTGAACGTCCATGAAAAGTCCAAACGATTCAGAAAGATAGTGGTCGAGAAGAAGATATATATGTTTTTAGCCGTTCGTTTCGTGCTCGCGATTTGCAAGCAAATCGCCTCCCTACGCAAAAACGTTTTGAATCGGTAAAACCGATAGATGAAACGTTTTGCTACTACACTCACTTTTTAAAAAATATATATCTTCTTCTCCAGCATATTTGTACCTAACATTTGTTTATCTTTTAGGCACTTATTTGGTGGGAGAACAAGACGTTACTTTAGAAGGAGGCTTGAGCGAGAGGGTGGCTAAATCTATCGCCCCGAGGCTCAAAATCCGACTGAGAAAGTCATGCCTTGTTCTCCCTTGTAGTAAATTTCATAAATACTGATTGACAGAAATCCTTTTGTATTTTGAGGACTTTTCATGAGCGTCCCGGGCCACTGAAAAAGTCATGATTTTGAATTTCTGCAATTTCGTAGTGGAGCACATCGTGCTCCATAATAATTGGTAATATTGATTTTTGTCTTATGGCGAACACTGTTCGCCACTACGATTGTGACTTTTTCAGTAATCCCAGACGTCCCCAAGTCAAAAACTCCCTATTTTCCTCCGTCCTCATAGAGAATCCTTTATTTAACTTTATTAAGTGTAATATAAAAAGTTGTTCCTACACCTGTTTCACTCTTAAATTTCATATCACCATTGAATTTACCTTTAATTGTTGAATAGCACATATATAGCCCAAGTCCTGTTCCATCTTTTCCTTTTGTAGTTATCATTTCCTTAAATAACTTATCTTTAATGTGTTCCGGTATACCTCCAGCAAAATCTTGTATAGAAATATACACATTTTGTTGATCCTCATTTAATGTCAAATTAATATCGCCTTCTTTATCGCCGTAGGCTTGCATTGCATTAGATATTAAATTATCTAAAACTTGTACAATTGCACTTAGTTCACCATGAATTTCTGTATCTTCACTAATATTAAGTTGAATATTCAAGTTACACTTATACTTCATTAATTCTTCACGCATCAATATCTGTGTCCTTGCCAATAGTTCTTGTGCTGTAAAACTTCCAATCGTGTTTGCATTCATGGAAACAGCCTGTCCCTTGGCAGCATTAATCACTTCCGTCATATAGCCCATATAATCTTTTGATTTTTCAATCCACTCTTTCATTTCTTTTGTAATATCTTCAAAATCTTCTTTGTTTACACTTGGATTTCCAATAGATTCCTGATATTCATTTGCTAAGTTTTCCATAGCAACCAAATAACCAGAAACTGACATAATTGGTGTTTTTAAGTTATGGGCAATTCCTCCTATTAATTGACCAAGAGAAGATAATCGTTCATTTTCCACAAGAATATCCTGATTACGTTTAATTGTTTCCACGTATTGTTTTTCTTTATCTAGTATTTTGTTAAAATTAATTGTTAATTCTCCAATTTCATCACTAGATGTCACAGGCAATTTTTGATTATAATCAACTGATTCTCCACTTGCCAACCTCTTCATATATTCAGATACTCTTGTAATTGGTTTGGAAAAATCTCTTGCAAAAAATATTAGAAAGACAATAATTAACCCACTAATAAATACTACTGTAGCTAGAATATGTATATACCCTGTATGTGCACGAGCATAATACATTACTCCCACAGCATATGTTTCTCCCTCTACTGTTACTAATTCAAATGCACCTTGAATGGTTGAAGCATAGTAACCATAAGTATGATTAATATTGTTCCAAAACCAAGTATACGTTCTAAAGAAATCACTTATTTCTTCATTTGTGTCTTGATAGATAATTTTGTCTTTCGTAATAATGAAATAAGTATCATTCTCATATTCCTTTTTGATTTGATGAAGTTTTTCTTTTAACTCATCAATTGTTGTTGCTTCTTTTAAATTAGCATTGTTTAAATCAGTAGCATACTTATCAAAAAGAATATCACCCTTTTCTTCAATTTCAACCGCCGAGGTAATCAAATATACAAAAGTTCCCATTAATAAAACTAACGGAAAGAACTGTAAAAACATTCTTGTTTTATAACTACTCATGCTATATTTGCCATCAAACATATCTTCATTTTTTAATTGTGTTAAAACTCTAGCAAATAAATTTTTTGAAAAAACATAAATTAATAATCCAATGGTAATAAAAATCATCAGTACTACAACAAATATATTAGTAGTCAAAATAGATTTGGTACCGTGTTGCAATTAATCCAATTGCAGCTGCTATTGGAGGCACAAAAGCATGTAAAATGTATAGCTTCGATGGAATTTTATGACAATTTATTTTTATCTTTTTAAGTTTAATTGCATCTTCTTGCGTTTTTATTTCTTTATTTACATATTGTTCCCAACCCTTTATTTTTCTCAGTTCATAAAGAAATAAAATATTGGAAATCAGCATTGCAAACAGAATAATGACTGCACATTGATTATCATATTTATATCCATCATCGATATGTCTTTCAAATTCTGTATTAATTGAATTAGGTGGATAAATTAAAAGTTTAGGAATCACACTACAAAAGATTACTGTAACAATTACAAATAAAACATTATAAAATAATAACGATTTTAATACCCTTTTTTTAAAACTCGTATTCTTCATTTTATCTTTTGTCCCCTTTCAAAGGTTCAACTTCAGATTTACTAGGATTATTCTCCTTTCTCTGCCTCTATATATTCCACCACATCTCGAACTGTTTGGAAAGAACTAATCTTCCTATCTGGAACTTCTAATTCAAATTCATCTTCTAATTCACATGCCAATTCAGTTACATCAAATGATGATAATTCTAAATCTTGTATGATATCACTATCAAGTGTTATCTCCTCTTTGCCAATTCCTGAATATTGGCTAATAATTTCAATTATTCTTTCTTCCATTATTATCATCCTTTCATTTATTTTTTAGTTGGAGCTCAATCGCTCTCTACTGTCTATTATAATTTCTTTTAATTTTCTTTGTTGTCGTCTTTTCAAATTCTGTGTCCCTTATTTCGATTGTATCAATCTTCTTATAGAATGGTAAGTCTTTATTAAACTCATCTACTATTTTTTGTACTGCTTCTTTTGCATTTTCATCATTTGGAATTAATTCAAAATCAGGGAAAATTTCTGCTGCAATCTTTTTGTCTTTTTCAAAAACAACAACTTCTTTAATTCCGTCTTTCTTTTGAAGCTTTCCTTCTAATTCTTCTGGATAAATATTTTTACCATTATCTAATATAATAATGTTTTTCTTTCTACCAGTAATAAATAAGAAACCATCCTCATCAACATATCCAATGTCACCTGTATTAAAATAACCATCCTCTGTCATTGCTTCTTTCGTTAATTCTGGATGTTTATAATATCCTTTCATGACGATGTCACCTTTGACTAGAATTTCACCTTCTTGCACATTATCATCTTGTTTCAATATTTTTACTTCTACTCCATTTAATACAGGTCCAACACTTCCATCCCTATAATAGCCATTTCTATTAACTGATACAACTGGTGAACATTCTGTAATACCATAGCCATTAAATACATCAATTCCAAAGCTTCTGAAATCTGCAACATAGGATGGCTCTAATGATGCACCACCACTAATGATTAAATTCAAATTGCCACCAAGACCTTCAATAATTTGTTTAAATACCTTTGGTCTAATATCTATCTTCAACTTTAATAAAAAGTTGCTTATTTTTATCATGTTTCTCACTAATTTTTCTTTACCACTTGCTCTAATTGTTTTCCAAATTTTATTATAAAATGCTTCAACCAACATTGGTACCACAATCATAGTGCTTGGTTTATATTTTTTAAACAGTTCATCAATCTTTTTTAAACTGCTTGGAATGCACACAGCATAGCCACACGTTAGTCCAAATAAAATGTGTGCTGTTAGTGCAAAGGTATGATGCAAAGGTAACACTAAAATCGAATCACCTGTTAGCATAAAATGTTTTTGACATCCAATCGTATCAATTGCCAATCCTTTATGTGTCAACATTACTCCCTTTGGTTTGCTCGTTGTTCCAGATGTATAAATGATAGAAGCAATTTGCTCTGGCGAAACATCTGGTAATTTCACTTTGGTATTTTTTCCTTTTGCAATATATTTTTCAATTTCACTAATATTAATAATTTGCAATTCTGGGAATGCCTGTTTTAATGGCTCAGCATAGTCATTATATTGGTCTGATAAAAATAGTAATTTCACATCTGCCTCTTCAATAATAGACTGAATATCTACCATTTGCAAATCTTTGTCAATTGGTACAACAGTGTTATTGCTACAAGATATTGCCATGTAGCTAACAACCCAATGATAAGAGTTTTCACCTAAAATGCTAATTTTATCATTATTATATTTCATTTGTGCAATACTTTTTGCTAAATTTTGAACATCATTATAAAATGCCTGGTATGTTTTTTCAACATCCTTTTTATTTACGGTATACTTAAATGCTATTTTGCTACCATGTTTATTCGTAATATATTTTAAATAATGTGGTATATTGTCATAATTTCCTGCCTCATGGTATGCGTATTTCTTATTTTCCATTTGTGCCTCCTTCTCTCATGAGTATTACACTCATTTTTCACTTATTAATTTTTTGATGCCTATAGCATACTTATCATCTAATTCGCTCCAATTAAATCCAATGCTATTTAAAAAGGTATTTGTTTCGTCACTTCTAAATGAAACTATTGTTTGGGTTGGATTATTAATAATACTTGATATATACATTAGTACAAAATTAGCTTCATGATTTTTTTCACTATCTGCCCTTAGTATTTTTGCAAATTCTTTTAATGTAACAATATCAGGAATTGTCATAGCTTTTATATATTTTACCATATCTAAACTATGATTGCTGTATAAATGATAAATTTTATTTTCTTTTACATCCATCAATTTCACAATGGCTCTTGCACACTCATCAACAGGAGCCATAGATAAATCTTCATTTACTAGTTCTAACGGAATTTTATTATAATGAAGCATCATCTTCGTAATAATGTATAAATCATTTACTTGGTAATTCTCCTGAAATTTCAAATCTTCTACTCTCCAAGTTAAATTAGCAATTCTATAAATGGAAGCATTTATTTTATTGTCACGAATTGTTTTTATTACTTCTTTTTCTGCCAAATATTTACTATGTACATATACATTTTCTTTATATAGTTGCCCAATATATAATTCTTTTTCCGTGAATTCTGGGCTTTCTTGTGTTTGCTTCGTTAAAATATCACCTGAAACACTCATAGTAGAAATATAATGTAATTTTGCATGTGCTTCCTCCGTGAATCGAATTACGTGACACGTTCCATCATAATTTACTGATTTTGATATGTCCCATGGACAAAAGAAAGATACATTTGCTGCAGAGTGAATAACGTCACTGCAATTAATTTTTATTTCATTTGCTAAATTGTTTTCAAATCCAAGATTCTCTTTGGTAATATCTCCCTCTACTATGATAATTCGTGGATTATCAATACTCAAGTCAGTAAAATTATCAATAAATCTTTCAAATTTTTCTCTACTTCTTACGACACAATAAATATTTTTTGTGGTATTCTTGATAATTTCTCGAATAAGATGAATTCCCAAAAAACTTGTTGCACCCGTTAATAAAATAGAATTTGCCTCTTTCATTGGTAATAAATGATTTTGAATATCACTAACATCTTGATAATACTTTTTATCTTCTTCATAATCTTCTAATGTAACATTCTTTCTTTGTAATAACTCTGCTATCTCTGAAATAGTATGGCACTCATAAAAGTCTTTTACTTTTAGTTCATAATCATACATAGACAATTTTGTTATAATGGAAATGACTCCCAAAGATGTTAAGCCAATATCAAATAAATCTGTTTCAACACTTACTTGTTCTATTTTTAAAGTTTCTTGTACACATTTTTGTACTATTTCTTCCACTTCATTTTTTGGTGAAACATATTCTTTTTCTTTTTTACTCACGTATGGAATTGGTAGTACTTTTCTATCTGCTTTTCCATTTGCATTTGTCGGAATTTTATCTAACTTCATATAATAATTTGGCACCATATAGTTAGGTAACTCATTACCTATAAATGCTTTTAATTTATCAATATCGATTTCTTTGCTGGCAGTATAATATGCACAAATGTCTTTATCTCCATTAATCTCAAAACTATTTACTACACATTGCTTCACTCCATCATATTTAAGTATTGCATTTTCAATGTCCCCAAGTTCAATTCTTAGTCCCCTAATTTTCACTTGAAAATCTGTTCTGCCTAAGTATTCTATGTTTCCATCTGGTAGCCACATTGCAAGGTCACCAGTTTTATACATTGTACTAAAATCATAGTATAAATTAGGAACAAACTTTTCATTGGTTAATTCTTCTCTATTTAAATATCCTTTTCCAACGAGAACGCCGCTGATATATAGTTCTCCTACTGTTCCTATTGGCAATAACTTTTTATTTTTATCTAAAACTAAAAGTTGCGTATTATCAATTGGTTTTCCAATTGGAATGCTTTTGGGAATATTATTTTTATCACAATCATAGTAAGATACATCTACGGTACACTCCGTTGGGCCATATAAGTTATGAAGTGTTGTGCCATTTTCGCCAAGCAATTGATAAAATCTTCTTACATGCTCTACTTGCAATGCTTCTCCACTTGCAAAAACATACTTCAAGCTTTTTAGTTTCATTACTTCATTTGGATTTACTTCTAAATACTCCAAAAAAGCATTTAACATAGATGGAACAAAATGTATGTGTGTTACATTTCCTTTATTAATGCAATCTATAATTTCAGATGGATCCTTATGACCTTCTGGAATCAATATTTGTAATGTTCCATCATACATACTCCACCAAAACAATTCCCAAACAGAAACATCAAAAGTATACGGAGTTTTTTGTAAAATAATATCCCCTTCATTTAAAGGATATTTATCATGCATCCATTTAATTCTATTAATTACACTATGATGATATACTTGTGCTCCTTTTGGCTTTCCTGTAGAGCCTGATGTATAGATGACATACGCTATATCTGTAGGTACGGCAGTTGTTATTAAGTTGGTATTGTCATATTTGTCATAATCAAATGTATTTAAATCAATGGCTTGTACTGTATCATGAAATTTATTCACAAACTTATTTTGTGTTAATACCATTTGTGCATTGCTGTCTTCAAGCATAAAATGAATTCTATCCATTGGGAAATTTACGTCCATTGGCATATATACATTTCCGGACTTTATGATAGCATATATTGCAATTAACATTTCAAATGAGCGCTCTGTCATAACTCCGATGATAGCATTTCTTCGCTTTTCATTTTTCATAATAAAATGAGCTAAGCTATTTGCCTTTTCATTGAATTCTTGATACGTCATTTCTGCACCTTCAAATCGAAGTGCAACTTTTTGTGGATTCTTCTTTGCATTTTCTTCTACATAATAATTCAAGCACCTATCATTAGGATATGGCTTTAATGTATCATTAAAATCAACTAAGATTTGTTCTTTTTCTTCAAATGTGACAATTTCAATATCTTTACATTTTAAATTTGGACTCACTATCACTTGATTAACCATATGGATAAATCTAAGATAGATTTGGTTAATCTCTTCATCAGTAAAACAATTTAGTCGATAATCAAAGTCAAATGTTAAACATCCATCATTATTTCTATCAGAGATGTTAAGCATAAAGCCCAAATCAGATGTTCCATTAAATATCCATTGTGTTTCCGCTTTTTCACTTGCCTCTTCTGATAACTGTCCATTTTGATAAGATACCATAATATCATAAAGTTCCACATCTCTCCCATGTTTTTCTCTTATATTGTTTATTATTTGAGAAAGTGGGTATTTTTGATGTCGATATACTTCATAGTGTTCTGCTAATACTTTTTGACATAATGCTTCAAATGTTTCATTATAATCAATGTTAATAGTAAGTGGTAAAATATTATTATACATTCCAATTGTATTTTTTTCTTCCACTCCACTTCTATTAATAACCAATGAACAAAGTGTTACGTCATCTGCATTATTAATTCTAGCAGCATACAATGCTGTTACCGCTTCTAATAAAATAGCAGAAGAAATATTATTTTTTTCACAATATTGATTAATTGCCTCTGTTTCTTTTATTGGAATAGAATAAGAACTTCTTTTAGCTTTTACATCATGGTCCGCTTTTTTGTTTGGAGATAATGTAACAAAGCTTGGCTTTTTTTCATATTTTGCTTTCCAAAACTCTGCGTCTTTTTCATATCGTTTGCTTTCTAAATATTCTTGTTCTTTTTCGATATATTTATCATATTGTGGCACTTCTTCCTTAGGCATTTTCAACATATATGTTGTTTTATAATAATACTCCACAATTTTTTGTCCTGTAAGCAATGTTCCCCATGCATCACAAATAATATGATGTAGTTTTAAATATACTGCTGTTTTATCATCAATCTTTACAATTTTAAAATCATACATCTTACTATTAATATCAAAAGTTTCTGCTGTCCAAGTTTCCATCACAAATCGATATTCTTTTTTTGTCAAATTAACAATTTCAAATTTTTCGTATGTGTAATCGGATATTTCTTGATAAGGAATGTTATTTTTTAAGTTCACTCTTGCACGTAATAAATCATTGTTTTCTATCACTTTATTAATTGCTTTTTCTAATGTACTAATATTAATGCTATCTTCCTTAAAAATAACTAATCCGCCAATATTACACATGCTTGTACCATCAAAAAATTGCTCTGTTTCATACATATTTTTTTGTGGCAAGGTTAATTTCTTTTCCATCCTCTATCACCTTCTCACATTTATACGTAAATAGTATCATAATGAAGTTTTAATAGCAAGTTTTTGTCGATAAGATAACATAAATCGAGAAATCATTCTACCATTTTTAGAAAATCCTCTTCTGAAATAATGGTAATTCCGAGTTCTTGTGCCTTTGTTAATTTAGAACCAGCCTCTTCTCCAGCTAAAACATATGTTGTTTTTTTAGATACTGTTCCAGATGTCTTTCCACCATATCTTTCAATAATTTCACTTGCTTCAGTTCTCGTAAATTTTTCAAGTGTTCCTGTTAGTACAAAAGTTTTACCAGCAAATCGTTCATCAATAGTTTCATCTACAATGCTATTCATATTTACATTTGCTTGTTTTAATTTATTAATCAAATCTTTTGTTTGATTGCTTGCAAAAAACTTTACCAAACTTTGCGCCATAATTTCACCAACTTCATCTACCTTGACAAAGTCATCCTCTGTCGCATCTAAAAAATCATCTATTGTTTTGAAATATTTTGTTAATATTTTTGCCGTTTTGGAGCCTATGTGACGAATACCAAAAGCTGTAATTAATTTGTCTAGTGGATTTTCTTTACTTTGATTAATAGCTTTTATTAAATTATTTGCTGATTTTTCTCCCATTTTATCCAAAGTTTCAATTTCTTCCATTTTTAAAGAATAAATATCAGCAATATTACTAATCAAGTTTCTATTTAATAATTGGTCTATAATTGCTGGTCCCATTCCATCTATATTCATAGCTTCTCTTGAGCAAAAATGGACTAGACTTCTAAATAACATTGCTGGACATTCGATTCCTGTGCAACGAATAACTGCTTCATTATCTTCACGAACTGCTTCTGCTCCACAAACTGGACATATTCGTGGCATTTCAAACACTCTTTCAGAGCCATTTCTTTTTTCTTTTAATACTTCTACTATTTCCGGAATAACATCTCCAGCCTTTTGAATTAAAACTTTATCACCGATTCTAATATCTTTTTCTTTAATGAAATCTTCATTATGAAGTGTCGTTTTTGAAATGGTTGAACCTGCTACTTTTACTGGTTCTAAAATAGCTAGTGGGGTTAATGCGCCAGTTCTTCCCACTTGAATTACTATATCTTTCACTATCGTTTCTTTTTTCTCAGGTGGATATTTGTATGCAACTGCCCACTTTGGTGTTTTTGTCGTAGTTCCTAGTTCTTCTCTTTGGTTTAAATTATCAACTTTCACCACAGCACCATCAATGTCAAATGAGAGTGACCCTCTTGCTTCCCCAATTCTATTAATTGCTTCCAAAACCTCATCTTCATTTTTACACTTAAATAGTAAAGGAATGACATTAAATCCTTGTTCTTTCAAATACATTAAAGACTCATAATGAGAAGTAAAATTCATCGTCGTGGATTTTTGTACATTGAATATAAAAATATCTAAATTTCTTTCTTTCGTGACTTGTGGGTCCAATTGTCTAAGAGAACCTGCTGCTGCATTTCTAGGATTGGCAAATGTTTTTTCTTCCATGATTTCTCGCTCTTCATTTAAACGGTAAAAAGCATCATGAGGCATAAAAACTTCGCCACGAACTGTAATATCAATCTCATCTTTTAATTTCTTAGGAATATTAACAATTTCATTTAAATTCAAGGTAACATCTTCACCAACTAATCCATTTCCACGAGTTGCTCCTCTTTTAAAAATGCCTTTTTCGTACTCTAATGCTACCGATAAACCATCTATTTTCGTTTCTACCACATATTCAGGACTTGCCACTTCTTTTTGAATCCTTTCACAAAATGCCTTAACATCATCTGTACTAAAAACATCTTGTAAACTTTGTAATGGAACTTCATGTACAACTTCTGCAAAATGTTCATCCACTTTTCCTGAAGCTACAATTACTTGTGTTGGAGAATCTGGTGTTATAAGATTCGGATATTCTTTTTCTATATTTTTTAATTCAACCATTAACATATCATATTCAAAGTCTGATATTTCAGGTTCATCTTCGTTATAATATTTGTTTGCATGATATGCGATGATTTTTTTTAACTCTTCATATCTTTGTTTTGGATTTTTCATGAAGTTTCCTCCTTGTCTTTTAATAAGGATAGTTTATCACATTTAAATTGAATATAAAACAAGTTTTCTTTAAGATTCGTAAAAGAAAAAGAGGACATCCCCATTATACGAATTTCAGGACATCCTCTTTTTTCATTTAGAACACTATTTAAAAACTTTAGGAAATGATTTTTTCTTCAAAAGCACGATACCATTGATTTATTTTTTCACATATTTCAGGAGAATTGGCGAACAACCTCAAGAAATCATCTTTATATTGTTTCTGCTGTTCTTTTAAATTAGCCATCTCCTCTTCAGAAGGAGTATTGGCTAGCAAATTATCATACGCATATTCATTCAACGTTTTCCACATAAAGAAATGCAACTCACATATCAAATCAAATCGACTTTTCTCAAGTCTAGTAAGTGATTCATCCGTTGCTATCGTTTCATTAACATTATGATGAATTGAAAAATCATCTTCTAACAACTGGTACAAATTATTTAAAGATACATCAACAAATTCTTTTGTTTTTCCAGGTATTTGATAACTTTTTCGTGTAAGAAGATGCAACAAAAGACTGTTTACTAACAATACAGCATAAAGTATGAAATTAAAAAAAATACACAGTATTATAAAGCTATACAGCTTATATGAATTATTATTCATATAAGTTCCAGAATATATAAGACCTGCTATTGCTGTTGTAAATACAAATGCTATAATAAGTTTTTTTAGTAAGTTCATCCGTTCTACTAGTTGATAATATTTTGTAACATTATACGTCTCTTCTTCCACAGTGGGAAAAAAATGAAAATAATCTTTCATATTTTATATTCCTCCTCAATTATTGAATTGGTATAGAAATGAATCATCAATAAGAAGGATTATATCATATTTCATTACGCATGTAAAGTTTTATGTAAAGTTTCGTCCTTATACCAACAAAAAAACCGCCTCTTCGAGACAGTTTATATTTTGGAGGCGCCAATCAGATTTGAACTGATGATCAGGCTTTTGCAGAGCCGTGCCTTACCACTTGGCTATGGCGCCATAATACATGAATATGCAGAAGTACTTTAAATAATTACCATTTTCAGTAATTATTACAAATTGGTGCCCAAGGCGGGACTTGAACCCGCACGGTTTCCCGCACGATTTTGAGTCGTGTGCGTCTGCCAATTCCGCCACTCGGGCAACTCAACGTTACTTAGTTATTATAGCTTAAAAATTAATATAATACAAGAGTTTTTTTATTTTTTTATATAAAATGAATTCCATTTTCCATAAATTCATAATGTTCTCTTTCTTCTCTAAGTATTGTAATTGCACCATGACCAGGATATACAATGGTATTATCTGGATAGCTTAAAAGTTTTTGAATAGAAAATTGCATGTCTACATCTGAACCACCTGGTAAATCTGTTCTTCCATACATTCTTTTGAAAATAGTGTCTCCAGTAAATAATGCATCATCAATTAATATGCTAATACTCCCTTGTGTATGACCTGGTGTATGGATAATTTTCGCTTTCAATCCCCCAAATTCTACTAAATCATCATCCTTAAGCGATATATCTGCTTCAATGTAATTAGGAGCAATTCCAACAGTGTCGCACATATTAATATTTGAATCTATCAATCCTCTTCTATCTTTTTCATGAATAGCAACTTTGGCTGTTGGATAATAATTGCGTAGTGCTTTTAATCCAGCAATATGATCTGCATGACAATGTGTAAGAATCATGTATTTAAGATTGATATGCATATTTTCAATATAATTATATACTTTTCCAATTGCTCCTCCTGGATCTATTACAATTCCATCTTTTGTTTTTTCATCAGCAACGACATAAATATTGGTGTACATATCCATGTCACCAACTACATCTCGAAACATCTTTAGTAACATATTTTCCCTTCTTTCGAATATGTCAATGCCAAAGGGGACGGAGATTTTGGCATCAACTCCTTTTTTTTGATGCCAAAATCTCCGTCCCCTTTGGCATCATTTCCGAACCTTATTTTTGTCGATGTACATCATAAACCGAATCTACTTTTCTTATTGCCTTTAACAGTTTATTCAATTTTTCTGTATCTGCTACTTCAACACTTAAATTTATTATTGCCACTCTATTATTATTTACACTTCTAGCCGTTAGGGATTGCATTGTAATTTTTAGCTCACTTGCTACAGATGTAATATCTGCTAATAATCCATTTCTATCATTAGCATATATCTCAAGCTCTGCAGTATACGAAGCAGAAGATTCTTTGACCCATTCAACATCAATTAGTCTTTGTTCCTCTGTTAATAAGTTTTTACAATTGATACAATCGGCTCTATGTACTGAAACACCTCTACCTCTTGTAATATATCCAATTATTTCATCACCAGGAAGTGGATTGCAACATCTTGAAAGTTTAACTAAACAATTATCAATTCCTTTCACTATAATACCTGTCTTAGATGTTTTTGGTTTAGGTGCAATTTTTGCTTCACGAAGTTCTTCTAATTTTTTTTCAATTTCTTCTTCTCTATTTTCTTTCTTATATTCTTCAAGAAGTCTTGTAATAATTTTTTGTGGTGAAATAGCACCAAATCCAATTGCAGCATAACAATCTTCTAATGTATTATATTTATACCTATTTAAAGTTTTTTCAACCCATTCCGTTTTAAATAAATCAGCAAATGACATGCCTATTCTTTTTAGTTCTTTTTCAATTGCTTCTTTTCCTTTAATTGTATTTTCTTCTTTTTGGGCCTTCTTAAACCAGTTTTGAATCTTGTTTCTAGCTTGTACAGTTTTGACAATTTTTAACCAGTCTCTACTTGGACCCTTTGAGTTGTCTGAAGTTACTATTTCCACAATATCTCCATTAGAAAGCTTTGTTGTAATTGGAACTATCTTGCTATTTACTTTTGCACCAACCATTTTATGTCCGACTTGCTCGTGTATTTTATATGCTAAATCGATTGGTGTACTTCCAGCAGGAAGTGACTTGATATCCCCCTTTGGAGTAAATACAAATACTTCATCCTCAAATAAATCACCTTTTAATTTATTCAAGAATTCATGCTCATCATTTGTATCTTTTTGCCACTCTATAGTCTCACGAAGCCAAGATAACTTTTCGTCAGAAGCTGTAACACTTCTGCCTTCTTTATATGCCCAGTGAGCAGCGATACCATACTCAGCAACTCTATGCATGTCCCAAGTTCTAATTTGTACCTCAAAAGGTGTACCACCATTACCAATTAAAGTGGTGTGCAATGATTGATACATGTTTGGCTTTGGCATAGCAATATAATCTTTGAATCTACCTGGCATTGGCTTATATAGTTCATGTACTAGTCCGAGAGCAGCATAGCAATCTTTAATTGAATTAACAATGATTCTCATTGCAAACAAATCATAGATTTGATCTAACGTTTTATTACCATTTTGCATTTTTCTATAAATGCTATAAAAGTGCTTTGGCCTACCATAGACTTCAGCTTCTATTTTCATTTCTTTTAATTTTTTCCTGATGTCAACAATAATTTCTTCTATAAATTTTTTTCGAGCTTCTCTTTTTGTATTTATACCTGTAACTAATTCATTATATGCTTCAGGTTCCAAATATAAAAAGCTTAAATCCTCTAATTCCCATTTAATCGAATAAATACCAAGTCTATTAGCAAGAGGTGCATATAATTGCAATGTTTCTTTTGCAATAGCAATTTTTCTATCATCACTTAAATGCTTTAATGTTCTCATGTTATGAAGTCTATCCGCAAGTTTTATCATCAACACACGAATATCCTTTGCCATTGCCATAAAAAACTTTCTATAATTTTCAACTTGTTCTTCTTCTTTATCAAAATAGGAAATGATTTTTCCAAGTTTTGTAACGCCATCTACAAGCATTGCAATATCGTCACCAAATTCATTTTTAATATCTTCTACAGTTGCCGAAGTGTCCTCAACAACATCATGTAATAGTGCTGCACATATTGCATAATCGTCAAGTTGAATTGAAGCGACAATAAACGCTACTTCAATCGGATGAATAATGTATGGTTCCCCTGATTTTCTAAGTTGTCCTTCATGAGCAGCATTTGCATAGTTATATGCTCTCATAATCAACTTTGAATCAGACCTTCTATTATATTTTTTTGCTTCTGAAATTACGTCATTTATTGTTGCCATTGAATCACCTCCAATTTGTACTCACAATGGAGCACACAGTGCTCCTCTACGTACTGGCTTACAAACTTTTCTTTATATCTTTTATGTTTAATTGAATATTTTGCATATTATTAAATTTATTTACTTCTAGCATATATGCTACATCTATTCTATCACCAATATGTATTACTCTATCTCCCAAATTAAAGCCTATTGCATTTAACAAAATATTGTCTCCTTTTAATGTCAATTTTAGATGTCTATCATTGGAAAGAAGTCTTACACTATCCACCTTTAAATTTTTTGAAACAAATATCGGTGGATGATTAGCCTCACCATATGGTTCTAATAAATTCATTGAATCGAATATTTCAAAATTAATCTCTTTTGGATTGATAAGAGCATCTATTTTTAATTTTGGTACTGCTTCTTTATCTATATTTTTAGAAGTAACTTCTTTTATTTTTTGCTTGAATTTTTCAATATTATCTGCGTCTAAAGATAACCCTATTGCCATTTCATGACCACCAAATTTATCTAAATATTCAGAACATTCTGTAAGTGCACTATGTAAATCAAATCCATCAATACTCCTACCAGAACCTTTTCCTATTCCATCTTCAATTGAAATTAAAATTGATGGCTTATAGTACGTTTCCGTTATTTTGGAAGAAACAATACCAATAACACCGTGATGCCAATTTTCACTTGCTAATACTATAATATCATCATTGTAAAGTTTATCCTTTTCAATGATTTCCATTGCATCATTTATAATTCTTTTTTCAACTTCTTGTCTTTCTTTATTAAAATTATTTAACTCTATAGCTATTTTTTTTGCCTCCTCTATAGATGTTGTTAATAATAATTTTAAAGCGATTTCCGCTTTACCAAGCCTTCCACAAGCGTTAATTCTAGGAGCAAGTCCAAAAGAAATTGCTGTTGAATCAATGCTTTCATTATATCCTGCAATTTCAATTAAAGACTTTAAACCGATATTTTTTGTTTGTTTCACCAACATCAAGCCAAAATGAACAATTAATCGATTTTCATCAACTAGTGGTACAATGTCTGCTACAGTTCCTAAACAAACAATATCTAAATATTTTAAATAACTCTTTCTATCTAATCCAAGCTTTAATGAAATCGCGTGAATCAATTTAAAAGTTACACCAACTCCAGCAAGTGAATTAAATGGATAAGTAGAATCAGGTCTTTTAGCATCAATTACTGCGATTGCTTGTGGTAATTTTTCGGGACACTCATGGTGATCTGTTACAATTACATCTAATCCATGTTCTTTAGCATATTCCACTTCGTTATATCCAGAAATTCCACAATCTACAGTTATTAAAAGCTTTGTGCCATTCTGAACAATTTTATCTATAGCATTATTATTTAATCCATACCCTTCACTTAAACGATTTGGCAAATAGAAATCGTTTTCAATTCCAAGTTCTATTAAAAATTTAGAAAGTATAGCTGTACTAGTAATTCCATCAACATCATAGTCACCATATATTGTGACCTTTTCATTATCTTCTTTACATTTCAGAATTCGATTAACAGCTATATCCATATCATTAAATAAAAATGGATCATATAATTTGTCTATATTGGGATGTAAAAAATCATTTATTTGTGCATCTTTTTCAATTCCACGATTCAAAATTACTTTTGCAATTGTTTCTGAAATGCTATAATGAAAAGCTATCTCTTTAACAAGTTCTTCATTAACTTGAGCAAATTCCCACTTTTTATTCATTTTAGTTCCTTCCTAAGTCAAACCCATATTCGACTTGTATCAACATTTGCTTTAATTTTATATCAAGCGCATACATTTTTCAAGACTGAAGTTTTAATTTGTCACCTCTTCCTTCCGCACAATGGAGACGTCCGGGGCCACTGAAAAAGTCATGATTTTGAATTCCTGCAATTTCGTAGCGAAGCATACATGATACTGTTAGAGCTTTGCTCGCTACAGTATCAGTATACAGCGGACATCGTGCTCCATAATAATTAGTAATATTGATTTTTTGTTTTATGGCGAACACTGTTCGCCACTACGATTGTGACTTTTTCAGTGGTCCCAGACATCTATCATGCGAAAAAAGCAAGGAATCTCATGTGAAATTCCTTGCTTTTTTTGTTATAACCGTTCTCTCAGCATATTTAAATTAGAAATGAACTCATTTCTTGTCAGTAACGTTTCTTGTGGATTATCTTTGCCTATGGAATGAATCAGTACCTTTCCTTTGGTCTTAAACAAAGCCATTCGTAACAAATGAGAATAAGTAAATAAATTACCATAAGCTACTTCTAACACTCTTTTATAAAAATCGCCTTTTCTTTCCATTTTTCTTCCAAAATAATAAAGTGCCTGATTTTCTCTCCAATCAGGAAGTACATACTTAACATTCACAGCATTCACTCCAAAGAGAGGAGCAAATTCATTTTTAATTACCTCTAAATCGCCATTCCAGCAAAGAGACCTCAAAAAAGCCTCCATACTGGCAAAACTAATATTTCCAATATTAAAAGAATGTGGAAACAAATTGCTAAGTAAACTGCTTTCTGGATTTCGATATGAAATGTCTACGATATTTGGATTTCGAAAGACCTTATAATTATAATCATATTCAAACGTTTCATGACAAGCAGTGCACCGTGGATGAGGAGCATACTCTAACTTTCCACCACAAAGCGGACAAACATCAAGTGACCTCGGAATTAATAACGTTGTCACGATAAAACCTCCTTAATTGTTTAGGTCAATGTGTTATAAAAATTACGAGGATAATGTATCATAATTTATGTAATATGTCAAATTTGTAATTTGGTGCCCATTCTTTTCCGCGTCAAACGTGCATATGCAATTATGCTTGCGGCCACACCCGCATTTAGGCTTTCTGTTCTACCTATCATTGGTATTTTTATTTTAATATCTGCTACGTCTTTAATTTCTTGACTTACCCCATTTGATTCATTGCCAATAACTATTACTAATTTTTCGTCAAAATTCAACTCATAATGATATTTTTTTGCAGACAAATCTGTAATAATAATTTTATAACCTTCGTTTTTTAGTTCTATCAATTTTTCTTTTAAATTCAAGTTTTCTATAATGTTTACTCTATAAATTGCCCCCATTGTGCTTCTGATTACTTTAGGATTATATAAATCTACTGTTCCTTTAGATAACAATAGAGTATTAATTCCAGCACAGTCTAGCGTTCTAATAATGGTTCCTAAGTTTCCAGGGTCTTGTATGTTGTCTAATGCAAATATGATATTGTCTGGCGCACACTGTGCGCCACTACAAATGTCATGCTCTATTTGCTTTGATGTGTACTGTGCGCCGCTATGTTTATCATTATCAGGCATGTTGATGATTGCCATAATGCCTTGAGGCGTTTTTGTGTCTGATATATATTCAAAAACATTTTTACTAACGTACTCAATTTTGTCAATGAGAATAGACATTTTTGCAAGTCCATCCCCGTTAGCATCATTGACATATATTTCTTCACAAATAATGATTCTATCAATTGACATATTTTCATTAATTGCTTCTTCTACTAGCTTTATCCCCTCTACAAAGTATTTTTTGTATTCATCCCTATATTTTTTTTGATGAAGTGATTTAATATATTTAATTAGTTCATTACTTTTACTAGTAATCATATATTTTCCTCCATTTCAAAAAGTTGCACAGTGGTAAAGTCTCCACTGTGCAGTTTTTCAATTATTTTATTCTTATTCTCGATAGAACTGAGTTATTTACTTCCATATCTTTTACAACAGAATATACTAACTCACTTGCATAGTTAGAAATTAAAAGATCTTCAACCTCTTCTTTTGATTCTCCAACAATTCCCTCTTCAACATTTTCTATTTTTACAATTGAAAAAGCATTGCCAGTATCAATAACTTCTGTCATTTCACCTGATGGTGTCTTTTTAGCTGCATTACTCAATTCAGCACTTCCTAATTTTTGTTCTAGTAAGAAACCAGCTGAATGTTCTTCCAAACTCTTAGCTAATTGAATTCCATTTCCTACAAAAATAAGTCTTGTATCTCCACTTTCTGCAGCTTCTTCAAATGGAGTTCCGTTCTTAATGTTTTCAACAATTGCGTTCATATAGTCTTGCTTTTCAGCCATATCTCCTGAAATCATTTCGCCTGATTCTGTCTCTGAATCAGTTGTATAGTTTACTTGAATCATTCTATATGTATAAGATTTCAACTCATCTCCTGAGAATTGACCAACATATTCCGTATAAACAGCTTCTGGCAACTCAATATACTCTTTTGGAGTATTATTAATTAATGTTACCAAAGCTTGTTGTTTTGCAATATCAATATAATCTTCTTTACTTACACCAAATGTTTCAATGTTAGCTTTATTTGTTTCATACTCATTTTCTATTTCTGTTATTTTTTCTTCAGGAAGAACGATGTTTTTTTGCTCTGCAAGAATTCCATACACTTTCATTTGATAGAAAGAGTTTAATGTATCCGAAACAAATAAATTATCCAAAGATGTTCCGTTTGCTATTTGCTCTGCATATTGCTCTTCATCAACACTTGTGTCACCATTGTTTTTGTACAATGTATACTTAATAAATTTAATGAATTCTTCCTTAGAATATACTGTGCCATTTATTCTCATAATATCATCTGACGTAAGATTAGCACTTGAATTATCTCCTGAAATACTTGGAGTTTTTGAATTATTTTTAATTTCTAGCCCCATCACTACGCAAATTAATATAATAATGACTGCTGCTATTACCCCTATCATTGTTAATGTTTTCTTATCCATAAATATAATCATCCTTTCACTACTTTTAGTAAATTTAATACATCATTTAATATATCACTATCTTTTTCACTTTGCAACTTTAAAGTTAAATATGGTGAAACTCCACTTGAAAACATAATTCTAGATTTGTATAAATCTATTAATATTTGTACCTTTTCAGCTATATATTCTTCTGTATCAAACTGTACAACCACATTACTTCCTTTTTGAATAATTGATAATACTTTAAGTGCACGTGCATATATTTTTATTCTTGCTACTTCCAGTAAATTGATACTCTCTTTTGGCAATTCCCCAAATCTATCTATTAATTCATCTGTCATATCTATGATTTGTTCTTCATTTTCAATGTTTGCAATTGCTTGATATACATCAATTTTTTGATTGATATTTTCTATATATGTATCAGGAATGTAAGCTGTAACTTTCAATTCTATCTTTGTATCCACTTCCTCAACTACACTTTCTCCTTGCATTTCTTTTACCGTTTCATCTAATAGCTTGCAATACATTTCATATCCTACTGCCTCCATATGTCCATGTTGCTGAGCACCTAAAATATTACCCGCTCCGCGAATTTCCAAATCACGAAGTGCAATTTTAAAACCAGAACCAAATTCTGTGAATTCTTTTATTGCCTTTAGTCTCTTTTCAGAAGCTTCTGAAAGTAACTTATTTCTTCTATAAGTGATATAAGCATAAGCATTTCTATCACTTCTACCAACTCTTCCCCTTATCTGATATAGTTGTGAAAGACCAAGTCTATCTGCATCCTCGATAATTATTGTATTAGCATTTGGAATGTCAATTCCAGATTCTAGAATTGTTGTACAAATGATGACATCTATTTCTTTGTCTATAAAATCTTTCATAATGTCTTCAAGTTGTCTTCCTTCCATTTTTCCATGAGCGAAGGCTACTCTAGCTTCTGGCACAAGATTTGAAATCATACTTGCTTTTTTTTCAATATCTTCTACTCTATTATATAGGTAGAACACTTGCCCCCCTCTTTCAATCTCTCTAACGATTGCTTCTCTGATTACTTCTTCATCATACTCTAATACATATGTTTGAATCGGAATTCTATTTTTAGGTGGATCATAGATAACACTCATATCACGAATTCCAACTACTGACATATGAAGTGTTCTCGGAATAGGTGTTGCTGTCATTGTTAAAACATCAACATTACTCTTTAATTCTTTGATTGTTTCTTTATGCTTCACTCCAAATCTTTGCTCTTCATCAATAATTAAAAGTCCTAAATCTTTAAATTGAATATCTTTTTGTACAATTCTATGAGTTCCAATCACTATGTCTAGTTCTCCTGTTCTAAGTTGTCTTAAGATTTCATTTTTATCTCTCGTAGATTTAAATCTATTTAACACATTTATTTTTATCGGAAAGTCCTTCATTCTATTTCTAAATTCATTAAACTGTTGTTCAGATAAAACCGTAGTTGGTACTAAATAAGCAACTTGTTTCCCATCCATTACAGCTTTGAATGCTGCTCGAATGGCAACTTCAGTTTTTCCATATCCGACGTCTCCACAAAGAAGTCTATCCATCGGCAAGTCACTTTCCATGTCTTTTTTTACTTCTTCAATACACCTTAACTGATCTTCTGTTTCTTCATAAGGAAATGCCTCTTCAAATTCATGTTGCCATACCGTATCTGGTGAAAATTTATATCCCTTTTGTTGTTTACGTTTAGCATAAAGTTCAATTAATTCCTTCGCCATTTCTTTCAGTGATGCCTTCACTTTAGCCTTCGTCTTAGCAAACTCTTTACTACCAAGTTTATTTAGCTTAGGAGCTGCCTCACCATTTCCAATATATTTTCTAATGTTATCCAATTGATTTGTCGGAATATATAAAACATCATCACCTGTATATTTTATTTTGATGTAATCCTTTTTTACGCCATCTACTTCTAAAGTATGAATTCCAATATATTGCCCAATGCCATGCACTGAATGGACGATGTAATCACCAACATTTAAATCTGCAAAAATTATTTTTTTGCCTTCTTTAAAAACTTTAGGTTTGTAAGCTCTTTTTGTGGATTCCTTAACTGTTCCTACTGAATCTGTAGCTACAATAAAATTTAAATCTACATATTCAAATCCCTCAGATAGATTGCCTGGAATGACGATGACTCTGGAATATGGCGAACGCTGTTCGCCGCTACGATTGTCAGCATCGTTTCCGTTTCGTACCGGCATATTGGTGCACACTGTGTGCCACTACAATTGCCAGCATCATTTCCACTTCGTATCGGAGCACAGTATGCTCGATCTATAGGAGCTTGGTTGAGATAATTCATTAATTCATCCCCATTAGTGTCTTCTATAAAAGTTGCTGACACCCCATGTTCCAAAAGCATTGTGGCTAAACCTCGCGCCTTTGATACTGTACCACCTAAAATAAACACTATTTTTTCGTCATGGATTGCATCTTGTACTTCCTGTACAAATATATCCATTGAACCACGAAAAAAGTTCACCTCCCTACAGTTAAAACTGTATCCGTTTCTTTTTGCATGCATAGTATTTGTTCGCTCAAGATTAATTATATTCTTTTTTTCGAGCTCAAAATTTATATCGCCCCAATTTGACATAGCTTCTGTATAGCTTGGAACAATTTTATTCTTTTCTAAATATTGTTCTATAATTTCTTTATTTTCATATTCTAAAGCTTGTGCTTTTGATAGAATTCTTGATGGCTCATCTAAAAAAATGATTGTATTTTTACTAACATAATCTAGTAAATTTGATGTCTCACTATAGAAGAATTTAAAATATTTATCTATTTTCATTAGATACTTACCGTTTTTTATAGCCTCAACATCATCAATTGCATTTGGATATTCTTTTAAGATGTTATTACAAATTGCATCTAATTCAGATTGTTCAATTAGAAACTCTTCTGCAGGGAATACGCTAATGTCTTTTAGTGACTCAATTGTTCTTTGAGATTCAACGTCAAAAAAACGAATAGAATCTATTTCGTCTCCCCAAAATTCTACTCTAACCGGATTGTTTGTTGTAAGCGGGAAAAAGTCTATAATACCGCCACGAACAGTATATTGACCTCGTCCCTCTACCATGTCAGTTCTTTCATATCCTAAAACATTTAAATTTTCTTTTAAGTCATCAAGTGAAATCTCTTTTCCACTTTCTAACTGCAATACTTTTCCAAATAATTTATTCTTAGGAACTGTCTTTTGCATCAATGCTTCTATAGTTGTTAAAATGATATTTGACTCACTATTATAAAGCTTAGTATAAATACTAAGCCTATCCATAGTAACATCTTTATTCATAGTATCAATGTCGTAATAAACAACTTCTCTCTTTGGAAATACTAATGACTCTTCATCTTCAAAAAACTTTAAGTCTTCTCTTAATTTCTTTAGTTGAATGTCATTATATGTCACGATTAAGATTGGTCTTTCAGTATAAAATCTTGTTGAATATATAAAGTGCACCTTTTGACTATCCGAAAGACCACTAAGTGAAATTGGAAAGTTATCTTTTTTTACATCAGTAATGTAATCATTAAATTTTTTCATCTTTGGCAAAATCTTAGCAAGTGCTTCCATGAAAATCTCCTTTTCTTCATACCTACGCGATTCATAGTGGCGAACCTCGTTCGCCACTATGGAGCACTATGTGCTCCGCTACACATTAGGTGAATAAAATCATTCAAAAACAATTATACCTTATATTTCTAGATTTTTCCAGTAATTTTAATCATTTTTGTGCAAATAGGGACGGAGTTTTTGGCATCAAATCTCTTTTTCGTTCCGAGATTTGATGCCAAAACTCCGTCCCCATTGGCCTTGTTGCCAATTTTCTTATTTAATACCTATTTGTAAATAATAAGTAAGAGGTTCGTTATAATATTTCTGATAAGGTAGTTTTTTAGCAAAATATCCGTCATGTTTTTCAATATAACACTTCAACTCATTCATCCATATTTCTACATTTACATTTTTTTCAAAATGTAATATTTTCTTTTCAAAATGATAAAAACCATCTTCATGAATCGAATATTCTTTAATATCCAATGTTTTTTCTTGAAACAAACACAAATCTGAAAAAATCAATTCATTCGCATTCTGTTCAAAAATATCCAAAAGTGCGTCAAACATCTGAATTACTCGAGTGTCAACCGCATTAGTCAGCTCATAATAAAGTTCCACATTCCGCTTATTACATAGCCATTTGCGTCTCACCTGCTCTGCCCTTTTCATTTTAAACTCCTCCTTTTTAGTCAAAAAAGTCAGTTCATTAATTATCTATTTTCAGTATTATTATATGCGAAAATAGTTTTAAAGTTACTCATTGTTTTCTAATTCTTTTAATTGAATTACTTTTTTATATTATATTTCTTTTTTCTAATATATCTTGACTGTTATATAACACACAAATTAATTCAAGAAGTCTAAAATTGCAACACCTAGATTTAATATTTTTTGGTAGTTTATTATGAGAATACATTTCATATAGTTTAGTCGATTTCTTCTTAATTTGAATATAATTTGAATATAATTTGAGTTTAACCAATTTAGTTGTTCCTTTAATAAAGTCAAGTACTTTACTTTGTCTTCTATAAACACTTTTTCATTAAGATTGATTAAAGTATAATTGTAATTCGTAACCGGAATCATATTATTTAAATTAATAGCTCCCAACTGTCCATTTTTTATTTTATAGAAATCAATTGTGTTCTTCATCTTCAAGTGTTTCGGCTTAGGACTAGTCAATGGTGCATAGTATTCAAAGTGATTCATTTCAAATAAAACTCCTATATATGGTCTACTTTCTTTATTGTCCATATTATAAATTACTTTACTATCAAAGATTCTTAAGTAATTGCAATAGTTAGAATCTACTTTAACAATTCTTAAATTTAAAATCATATTATATTCCTCCTATCAAACAAAAATAGAGCCAAATGGAAGATTAATGATTAGAATCAATAACTTACTCATTTGGCCCTATCTTTTTTATTCCAATTTAATGGCTGGAATCACCGCTTTTTCAAGCCCCAATTTATTGGCTGGGATCACCGCTTTTTTAAGCCCCAATTTAATGGCTGGGATCACCGCTTTTGATTTTAATAGCATCAAATTACCATAAAATGCATTTTTAATATAGCATATTTTTGAGGAAATAGCAATGCAAAATTGTTTATTCTTTTTCTCCATAATATTTCTCATAAAACTCTTCTCTAAACTCGGTTAGTCTATCTTCTTCTATTGCTTTTCTTACATTTTCCATTAAATGTACTAAAAATCTTAAGTTATGAATTGATAGTAGTCTTGCCCCTAATATTTCATCACATTTTATTAAGTGCCTAATGTATGCTCTTGTGAAGTTTTTGCATGTATAGCAATCACATTCATCATCCAAAGGTGTCCAATCTCTTTCATAGGTTGCATTTCTTACCACCAATTTGCCATGTGATGTCATTGCAGTTCCATTTCTAGCAATTCTAGTAGGTAGAACACAATCACACATATCAATACCTCTTAATACCGCTTCTATTAAGTAATCTGGAGTTCCCACTCCCATCAAATATCTTGGCTTATTTTCTGGTAAAAATGGAGTTGTGTGTGCTAAAATATCATACATCAATTCTGCAGGCTCACCTACGCTTAACCCACCTACTGCATAACCTGGAAAGTCTAGTGCTACAAGCTGCTTTGCGCTTTCTTCTCTTAAATCTTTAAACATCCCACCTTGAACAATTCCAAATAACCCTTGTCTATCTGGATTTTTATGTGCTTCTTTACTTCGAATTGCCCAGCGAGTTGTTCGTTCCATAGAAGCCTTTGTATATTCATAAGTAGATGGATATGGACAACATTCATCAAAAGCCATCATAATATCTGAGCCTAAATTGTTTTGTATAGAAATGGATTTTTCAGGAGAAAGAAAATGTTTGGAACCGTCTAAGTGCGATTTAAACATTACACCTTCTTCAGTAATATCTCTTAATTGGCTTAAACTAAATACCTGAAATCCTCCACAGTCTGTAAGTATTGCTCTATCCCAATTCATAAATTTGTGAAGTCCACCTGCATCACGAACTAGCTCATCACCAGGTCTTAGATATAAATGATAAGTATTTGACAAAATGATTTGTGCGCCAACCATTTCTTTAAGCTCATCTGGTGTCATTGTTTTAACTGTTGCTTGCGTTCCAACAGGCATGAAAACTGGTGTTTCAATGATTCCATGTGGTGTATATATTCTACCTCGTCTTGCTCCTGTCTTTTTATCTTTTTTTATTAATTCATATCTAATTGGTTGCTCCATGTTTCTCTCCTTTAAGATAAAAATAAGTGTAGCGGCGAACAGCGTTCGCCATGGAGCACATTGTGCTCCGCTACAATTTTCACTTGATTAGCATTGCATCACCAAAACTAAAAAATCTATATCTTTCTTGTACTGCAATTTTATATGTATCTAAAATCATTTCACGGCTTGCTAAAGCTGAAATTAGCATTAACAACGTACTCTCAGGCAAATGAAAATTAGTAATCAAGTTATCTAGCACTTTAAACTTGTAACCAGGATATATAAATATTTCTGTATTTCCTTTTTGTGGTTTCAAATATCCGTTTTCATCAGCAGCACTCTCCACCGTTCTGCAAGAAGTCGTTCCAACACAAAATACCTTTCCACCATTTGCTTTGGTAGCATTAATAATATCGCAAGCTTCTTGATTAATTTCATAATACTCCGAATGCATCTTATGATCTTCTATATTTTCTTCCTTCACTGGTCTAAATGTACCAAGTCCAACATGAAGTGTTACTCTTGCTATTTTAACTCCCATATCTTCGATTTGTTTCAATAGTTCCTTTGTAAAGTGTAGTCCCGCAGTTGGTGCTGCAGCTGAGCCTTCTACTTTACTATATACTGTTTGATATCTTTCCTTTTCTTGTAATTTTTCATGAATATATGGTGGAAGCGGCATTACGCCAATCTCATCTAGAATCTCGTTTAAAATTCCATTGTAGTTTAATTCAACAATTCGATTGCCATCTTCCATAATATCTTTTACAACCGCAGTAATTAAGGCTGTACCATCTGATTTTTTTCCAAATTCAAGTTCTGTTCCAATTTTACATTTCTTGCCCGGCTTCACTAGTACTTCCCAAAGGTTATTTCCCATATCTTTTAGAAGCAAGAATTCCACTTTGCTATCTGTATTTTTCTTTGTTCCATATATTCTTGCAGGAATTACTCTTGTTTCATTAATCACCAAGCAATCTTTTGGAGTTAAATATTCAATTATATTTTTAAAAACTCTATGTTCGATTTTACCAGTTTTTCTATCTAAAACTAAAAGTCTTGACTCATCACGCTTTTCAGCAGGATGCTGTGCAATTAGTTCTTCAGGTAAATCATAATAAAAATCAGATAATTTCATAGTTGGTCTCCTTTTTGAATGAATTACAATTTGTCTGACTAAAAACTTTTTAAAATTGGTGGTCGAGAAGAAGATATATATGTTTTTAGCCGTTCGTTTCGTGCTCGCGATTTGCAAGCAAATCGCCTCCCTACGCAAAAACGTTTTGAATCGTTAAAACCG
>JAFUGH010000041.1 GCA_017469465.1 Clostridia bacterium
GAGGATATTGCTATATTAGCATTTTCTAGTCCTTCTTTTGCTCTCATAATTAAATCCTTGTGTCTAATGTTTGTTATGATTAATTCATTCTCTGTTTCTAAATTTTTAAGGTTAAATAATTCTTCTATTTTATTTTCTAATTGTTCTATTCCCTCTGAAGTTTTAGCAGAAATTCTAATCATGTTATCTTCATCAGATTCAAATTCTTTCATATCTAACTTAGACTGTTCTATATCGACTTTATTAATTAAGATAATATGTGGTTTGTCTTTAATCAATTGGTATAGTTCCAAATCTTCATGAGATAATTTAGAACTTCCATCTATTAAAAATAAGATAAGTTCTGCTTCATCTATAGCCTTTTTACTCTTTTCCACTCCTATATTCTCAACAACATCATCTGTTTTTCGAATTCCAGCAGTATCAATTAGTCTTAATGTGATTCCTTTGATATTCACATATTCCTCAATCGTATCTCTTGTTGTTCCAGGAATTTCAGTAACAATTGCTCTTTCTTCTTTTAATAATACATTTAATAAAGAAGATTTTCCCACATTCGGCTTTCCAATAATTGCGGTAAGGACGCCATTTTTAAGAATCTTTCCGCTTTCAAAACTATTTTCTAATTTCTTTAATTTTAGAATTTGTTTCTCTATGATTTCTATTATTTTTTCTCTTCTTACTTCTTCTATATCTTCATATTCTGGGTAATCAATGTTTGCTTCAATATCCGCAAGCAAATTAATGATTTCATCCTTTATATTTCTAATTTCTGTTCCAAGTTTTCCTTCTAATTGTTTGACAGATGCCTTTCCTTCTTTTTCACTTTTACTGTTGATTAAATCAATAACAGCCTCTGCCTGTGTTAAATCCATCTTTCCATTTAAAAAAGCCCTTTTGGTAAATTCACCTGGTTCAGCCAAAAAAGCACCATTTCTTAAAACAATATCTAAAATTCGCTGCATTGAAACATTTCCACCATGGCAATTAATCTCACAGATATCTTCCCCGGTATAAGATTTAGGTGCCTTAAAGTAAGAAACCAAAACTTGATCTACCACTTCTCCACTCTCATCAACGATATTACCAAGTCTCACTGAAAATGGCTTAAAATCACCTTTTTTTACTGGTATCCATATTCTATTAATAATCTCTAGCGCATCATTTCCACTAATTCTAATTATTCCAATTCCACCATTCCCGGCAGGAGTAGAAATTGCAGCTATTGTATTCATCTTCCTCTCACCTCTCGTATCCAAATATATTTCCTCTCACAAAATCCAAGTTCATACGCTCTCTACAAACTCAACATTCAAATAATTATACTATTTTTTGACACATATTTCAATCAATTTTACATAATATATAACCTTTTTGCAAAAATCTGAAAAGATATATTTGACAATAGCATAAAGAAATGTTAAAATGAATACAAATAAAGAAGCAAGAGCTTTTGCTCTTGCCCCATGTTAATTGTCGGTGTGCTGTGTCAAGGTTACATCGACTTTTTTTGTTTTAATATGCACATTATATTTACATATTCCGCACACTAAAACAAGCAGTACTACTGATAAAATAATGAGTGCTATTCCTATGTAGTTCATCCTTCTTCACCTCCCACTATGTTGAAATAGAAACAATGCAGACCGCATTGCTTCTATAACAATATAAGCCATAGGAGGTGAAGCACCTACTGATTAGCTAGGCACATTGTATCATCCATAAAACAGTCTTTCAATCCATTTTTACTTTAAAAAAGAAAATGTCACAATTTTGGCATCATAAACGGATTATAATTTCTAGGATATCTAAATTCTTTTTAAGGCAAAAAAATAACTCAAGCTATAACAATTATAGCTTGAGTTTTATTTTCCTTTTAAACGCATTCTCGTGCGCCCCGCAATAACGAAATTACTTAAGTGAGATTACCACTTTCCTATAAGGCTCCACTCCTGTGCTGACTGTTTTTACTTTTGGATGATTCTGTAAAGCACTGTGAATCGCTTTTCTCTCAAATGGGCTCATTGGCTCTAATGTAATGCTCTTTCTCTTTGCTACTACCGCATTTGCTCTCTTTAACGCTAACTCTTCAAGAGCTTTAATCCTCTTTTTCCTGTATCCCTCAATATCAATCACAATTCTAACATGATTTTTGGTTTCTTTATTAGCAATTGTTCCTGCAAGCATTTGAAGGGCTTCCATGGTTTCTCCTCTATAACCAATGACGATTCCAGCATTTTCTCCTGTTACGTCAAATTTTAAAATGCCTTCTTCTACATATGGCTTAATATTTAATGTTAATCCCATTTTTTCAAAGAATTCATTTAAAAAGTGAATCACTCTCTCCTCTGCAATTTTAGCATCTTCTTCTGTTAATTCTTTTACTTCTCTTTTATTTTCTGCTGTAGATGATGGAGCCGATTCTGTTTTTTCTATTTTTTGCTCAAGTTCTGTGACTCTTACCTTTACTTGCTTGTGCTCTAATATGCTGAAAATACGCTTTTTTGGTTCCTCAATCATTTCAATGGAAACTTCCTCTTTCTTTAATCCAATTTTACTAAGAGCATCATTTACAGCTTCCTCATAATTTTTGCCTATTCCTTCTGCAACTCTAGCCATTTTCAAAACCTCCTTCTATAGCCCTATTTTATATGATTTAAAATATATTTCAACTATTTTTTCTTTTTATTTTTCGACTTTTTCTTATTTCCTTGATTTCTAGGTTTTTGAACGATTACATTATTTTGAGAATCTTTCTTTTCTGGTACCTTATTACTCGTCTCTTCTTCTTTCTCTTCTTTCTCTTTTTCTACACGATATTCTACATTGCTCAAAGTACCGCTATTTTCTTCCTTCTTATCATCTTTTTTATCAAAAATAGCTCTCATAACAGCCATCTGAATGACATTTAAGAAATTACTTGTTGCCCAATAAAGACCAACTCCTTGAGGCACAGAATATGCAATATATCCTGTCATAAGCGGCATCATGATATTCATCACTCTCATGTCCGGCATTGGAATGTCTGAATCTTCTGGTTTTGGTTGAACAATTCCCTTCTTTTTGTTATAAAGGTTTGTCATAATAATGCTTAAATATGTGAAAAGTGTTGATAATACTGGAATAATAAGCATATACAAGTTACCTCTATTGTTAATAGCACTATCCCCCAAGTTGATTCCTAAGAAATCTAGATTCATTAAACCTTTTTCTTTAATAATATCTATTTCATAATACCTTTGATGTATGTAAGAAGCCTCTTTAGCTGCTGCAATCCTTTCTTCTAGTTCTCCGCTAGAATATGCATCACCACTGGCATATATCGCTTCAATTGCTTGATTCATCTTAAGCTCATTTACTTCCTCTTTATACTGCTCAATAACACTCGCATCTAGCTTCATAATGTGTGTTAGAGGGCTTGCCATCATATAGAACATGCCAAGAATAATTGGAATTTGAATCAAACTTAGAATACAGCCAGAACAGCCCATTCCAGACATCATATTCATATTCTTAGATTTTAAAAGTTTATTATATTCTTCCATAAACTTTTGCTGATCATTTCCATATTTTCTTTGAAGCTCTTGCATCAATGGTTGAATTTCCTGCGTTTTTTGCAGTGATCTTTGTTGTTTTATGGTAAAAGGAAGCAATATTATTTTTACTAATACCGTGAAAATAATAATGGCAAGTCCATAATTCTGTACAATTCCATAAATAAAATTCATTAAGTAACCAAATAAACTAGCAATAAAATTTAACATTCGCATTCCTCCCTATCTATCACTACAAGGTAATACTTATTAGTTACTATGCATCATTCCATTAATAAATTTGCTTTTTTAAAAGCGGATGCAAGGTTTTCTTCTACTTTCAAAAAACATGCATTTTCCATATCTACTCCATTTTTCCATACAATAATGATGTCATACCCCTGCAATAATTGATTTTCCATGGAACGGTACGCTTCTCTAATGACACGCCTAATCCTATTTCTTTTCACACTTTTGGCGATTTTTTTCCCTACAGCGATGCCTATTCGGTTTGTTTCCAAATTATTTTTATTCACATAAATGACTAAACATTCAGCATGATACCACTTTCCGTGCTGGAAAGCATTTTGAAACTCATTACTCTTCTTTATCGTCAGCAAAAAATCACCTTCTCAAACAATAAAAAAATAAATTACAATAAAAATAAGACGATTTTCTAGAAAAAAAGGCCCTCTTGGGGCCAACTAATTCTTTTTTTCTAATGTTTCATGTTTCTCATGCTTAAGCAGAAAGTTTCTTTCTTCCTTTTAACATTCTTCTTTTTAATACCTTTCTACCATTTGCAGTGCTCATTCTAGCTCTAAAACCATGAACTTTACTTCTTTGTCTCTTTTTTGGTTGATATGTTCTTTTCATTTATAACACCTCCCGAATTTCCTTATCTATTTTTGTTTTTGTTGAATATTTTAAATAATCAATCTCAAAAATCATAGCAGAGATATTTTACACTACAAAAGGCACTTTTGTCAACTAAAATTTTCTCCGTCTCGATTGTATCAATTTTATTCTATAAATTATGTAAAATTAATGATTCATAATTTTGGTTTTACGGAAGGAAGAGTTAGACTTTTTTTGATTAAATTCTTGCATTTATCCACAATTCCATATATAATGTTGATAACTTTTGAAAATGTTGAGTGACAATGGTTAGCAGGTTTATTCACATAATAAAAATTATGTATTGTAAACATAAAATTTATTGTGTTTTCTGAATAAGTGTTCGTATAAAATATATTAAGAAAATAAGGTTTTTTTGTGAAATCCTGTCATATCAATATTTTAAAGTTTTCACATTTTGGTATCCCATTTTTATTGAGGAAATAGCCACTTTGGAGATAATTTTAATTTTTATCCACAATTTTATTCACATTTGTGGATAAAATGTTAATAACTTTGTGAATTTTGTTAGGAGGCATCTTATGCAAGATATGAATGAAGTTTTAGCTAGGGCTAAGGAGCTTATCAAGGAAGAGACTTCACTGCTTAGATTTAATACTTGGGTAAACCCAATTGAAATCTTATCTCTTGATGAGTCATCTACCACTTTAAAAGTTAAAACAATTTATCAAAAAAATAAGGTAACAGATGAATTATATGATCTCGTAAAAGAGGCGTTTCACATTGTAACAGGAAATGATCTTAAGATTCATGTTGTTTGTGAAGAAGATATGAATAAAGAGGGAACAGAAGAGTCAAGTACTTTACCAAAACCAAATGTTATTCCTGTTACAAATAATAAAACTGTTAGTGGGATTTTAAACCCAAAATATATATTTGAATCTTTTGTCATTGGTAAGAGTAATGAATTGGCTCATGCTGCAGCGCTTGCTACTGCAGAGAATCCTGGTCGTGCTTATAATCCACTTTTCCTTTATGGTGGGGTGGGGCTTGGAAAAACTCACTTGATGCAGGCAGTTGGAAATTATGTGTTATCACAAAATCCATCGGCAAAAGTACTTTACATAACTGGTGAAAAATTTACAAATGAGCTTGTATTTTCTATTCAAGCCAACCAAAATGAAGAATTTAGAGCAAAATATAGAAATATTGATTTATTATTAGTAGATGATATTCAGTTTATTAGTGGAAAAGAGAGAAGTCAGGAGGAATTTTTCCATACTTTTAATGAACTTTATGAAAATAATAAACAGATTGTGATTTCAAGTGATAGGCCTCCTAAGGATTTAAACCCATTAGAGGAAAGGTTGAAATCTAGATTTGAATGGGGATTGATTGCAGATATTGGAAAGCCTGATTACGAAACAAGGTATGCTATTCTTAGGAAGAAGAGTGAGCTTGAAAATATAGATATCGATGAAGAAATTTTGGCAGCTATTGCTAATAAAGTAGAATCAAACATTAGAGAATTAGAGGGGACTTTAAATAAAATTGTTGCTATGGCATCCCTTACAAATACTCCAATTACCATGCAGCTTGCAGAGCGTGCATTAAATGATCTACATAACTCAAAAGAAAAAGTAATTACCATAGATTATATTCAAAATGTTGTGGCCAAGTATTATAATTTAGACCAGAATGCGTTCAAGATTCAGCGCCGTTCTGGAGATATTGCTTTTCCAAGGCAGATTGCTATGTATTTATCTAAGCAGCTTACTGGGCAGCCACTAGTGGAGATAGGGAAGGCATTTGGTGGAAGAGACCATACCACTGTAATTTATGCCATTAATAAGATAGAATCTGTTATCAAAACAGATCCTAATACTAGAATGATTGTAGATAATATTAGAAAGATGATTATTAACTAGAAGTTAAGACTAGAAGATAAGACTAAAAGTTAAAACTAAAAATATATCTGTCATAGTGAATAAAAAATTAGTTAACATTTGCAAACCTTACGGAAATAAGTTATCCACAATTTTTGAATTTTTGTTAGTAAGTTTGTTTTGTTTATTTTTCAATTGTTAGTTTTATTTTTTACCATAGAAAAATTTTAAAAAAATCTTTTCAAATGATATTTTTTTATATGGTTTGAAAAGATACTAACATTTCAATGTGGAATCACTGTAAAAAACTTGTGGAAAAATCCTTATTCACATTTTTGTGTTAGTTCATGTGGATTATTCTTGTTGAATTTTTACATTTTATCCACACTGATTTTTGCTTACGGAACAAAGCTTTTGACCACTTTTCCACATTACTAACAGACTCTACTACTACTACTACTAAATTTAATTATATTAAATTATAAAAAAGAAAATTTCCAAACTTTTTGACACACATTTTTTGTTAACAAGATTTCCTTTTTTAAAATTATTAGAAGGAA
>JAFUGH010000042.1 GCA_017469465.1 Clostridia bacterium
GGTTTTAACGATTCAAAACGTTTTTGCGTAGGGAGGCGATTTGCTTGCAAATCGCGAGCACGAAACGAACGGCTAAAAACATATATATCTTCTTCTCGACCACCAATTTTAAAAAGGTTTTAGTCAGACAAATTGTAATTTATATCATAAACATATTTTGGATATAAATAAAAAAAAATATACAAACTTGTATATTTTAATTTACTGAGTTAATAATATTTATTAGAAAATTCTTACAATTAGGAGGTTTATTATGGCAAATAGTTCAAAAACTTCATCAAGAAGTATGACACTTGGCAGTGTCTTAACTAGGTTAATTACATCTGCAATTGTACTTGGAATAACAGCTTTTTTCACTCCAGGATTTGAAATTTCTTCTCTTTGGACGCTTGTACTTTCAGCAGTTGTATTAACAGTACTAGATTACTTAGTAAATACTGTATTTAACATTGAAATTGGTGCTTTGGGACATGGTATTATTGGATTCATCGTTGCAGTAGGTGTACTTTATGCGACTCAATTCTTTGTCGCAGGATATTCCATAAGTTGGATGGCTGCAATTATTGGTGCACTGATATATGGAGTAGTCGCTGCTATTATACCTGGAAGACAATAAGAAAAAAAAGTGGGACAACCTATTCAAGGTTGTCCCTAATTGCCCATTTTTATTTAATTACTTCTACAATTTGCTTTTCTAGTTCAGCAAGCTTAGCTGCAATTTCATTTGCTTTTTCATCACTAATTTCTTTCTTCAAATCGCTATTTACAATCTGCGTCATTTCTTCTAACTCATCACGCAAATCTTCCATTTTTTGAATGATTTCAAGTCTAATAAATTTATATTCATTAGGCGACTTAAGCTCTCCAATTTTTGAAATCCTATACAAATCAGCTTCATACATATCACCGCGCATTGGGATTTCAACTGGTATATTAAATCTTTCACTGATACTTTCCGCTAAACTTCTTTGAGCTTCTTCATCACCGTGCACTAAGAAAATTTGCTTTGGTCTATTCTTGAATGATTCGACGAAATGTAACAAGCCTTCTTTATCAGCATGTCCTGAAAAAGCCTCAATATATTTTACGTTAGCATTAACACAAATTTCCTCTCCATATATTTTTACCTTTTTAGCGCCATCTACAATTTTTCTACCAAGAGTACCTACAGCTTGATATCCCACAAATAATATTGTACTGTCTTGTCTCCAAAGATTATGTTTTAAATGATGTTTAATTCTACCAACTTCACACATACCACTTGCAGAAATAATTATTGATTTATTTGCATTCTCGTTTAAATTTTTTGATTCTTCAACTGATTTTGTAAAATGAAGTCCAGGGAATTCTAGTGGTCTTCTACCTTCTCGTATATCTTCTTGTACAAATTCATCCAAGCAATCTAAATTTTTCAAGAAAACTTCTGTGGCAGAAGTAGCAAGAGGACTATCTACATAGACAGGTGCAGCCATTATTTCATCAAACTCTCTTCTAAACTTTGGATCATCATTTTGCTTATTTTTTTGTAGCTCATATAGTATTTCTTGAGTTCTACCAACGGCAAAAGATGGAATAACAACGTTACCTCCCTTTTCTAAAGTAGAAGAAACTGTGTCTAAAAACTCTTTTGTTTTATCACCTTTATTATCATGGAATCTATCACCATATGTTGACTCCATAATCAATATATCTGCATCATCAATCGTTGATGGTTCTCTTAGTAGAGGGATATCATTGTTTCCTAAATCACCTGTAAAAACTAATTTTTGCTCTTTGCCATCTTCCGTTACCCATACCTCAACTAATGCACTGCCCAACATATGCCCCGCATCAGTAAAACGAAATTTAATATTTTTATCTATTTGTACAATTTCGTTATATTCTACTTTTTCAAATAGCGATAATGAAGCAACCGCATCATCATACGTATATATTGGTGGTACTTCATGTTTTCCTTCTCTTTTTCTCTTCCTATTTAACCACTCAATTTCAGATTCTTGAATGTAGCCACTATCTGGAAGCATAATTCCGCACAAATCAACTGTGGCTTTTGTTGCATACACTGGGCCTCTATATCCATCCACGTACAATTTAGGAATTCTACCAGAATGGTCAATATGTGCATGTGAAAGTAACATGAAGTCTATTTCTTCAGGGTTAAACATAAATTGGTCTTTATTAAGCATTATTTCTTTATCTTGACCTTGATATAGACCACAATCTAATATAAACTTTTTTTCTTTTGTTTCTACTAATATGTTTGAACCAGTAACTGTTCTTGTTGCACCTAAAAATGTTATTTTCAAAATCAACATCCTCCTCATTCATATTATATCAAATTTGTAAAAAACACCTAATTATTTTTCATACTAAGCTTCTTCTTCATACTCATCATCATCATCTGCTTCAAATGAAGTTTCACCTTGCTCTTGCATTTCCTCCCACTCTTCTTTTGAAATTAAAACTTGTCTTGGTTTAGAACCTTGATGTCCTGAAATAATACCGCGTTCTTCCATTTGGTCAACAATTCTTCCAGCTCTAGCGTAACCAACCTTAAATTTCCTTTGTATCATAGAAGCAGATATCTGTCCCATATTTACTGCCAAATCAATTGCTTCCATCAAAAATTCATCACAATCATCATCACCATCATCGGCTGCAGATTGTGGTGTATTAGCTCTTTCTAATGTTTCAATCACATTTTCATTATATCTTACTTCATTATTTTCTTTAATATAATCAATCACCTGTTCAATTTCACTGTCTGATACAAAAGAGCCTTGAATTCTAATAGGCTTCGCTTCTCCCACTGGATAGAATAGCATATCACCTTTTCCAAGTAATTTTTCTGCTCCACCCATATCTAGAATTGTCCTTGAGTCAATTTGGGAAGAAACTGTAAAGGCAATTCTTGATGGTACATTTGCCTTAATAATACCAGTAATAACATCAACAGATGGTCTTTGTGTTGCAATGACTAAATGCATTCCTGCTGCACGAGCTTTTTGTGCAATTCTACAAATAGCATCTTCAACCTCTTTTGAAGCCACCATCATTAAATCTGCGAGCTCATCAATAATGATAACAATTTGTGGCATTGTAGCCTCTTCGCCTTCATTTTGAAGTGCATCATTATATCCTCTAATGTCTCTAACTCCTTTGCTTGCAAATAATTGATATCTATTTTCCATTTCTTGTACTGCCCAATTTAGCGCACCAGCAGCTTTTTTGGGATCAGTTACAACTGGTATCAATAGATGTGGTATACCATTATATACACTAAGTTCTACAACTTTTGGATCAATCATGATTAATTTTACTTCACTTGGTTTCGATTTATACAATAGACTCATAATTAAAGAATTAATGCAAACACTCTTACCAGAACCTGTACTACCAGCAATTAGCATATGAGGCATTTTGGCAATATCCGCTACACACGCCGTACCTTCTATACTCTTTCCAAGTGAAAATGAAAGTTTTGACTTTGCATCTTGGAACTCATCAGATTCAATAATTTCCCTTAAAGAAACTGTATCTGTTGTTCTATTAGGTACTTCGATACCTACTGCAGACTTACCTGGAATTGGTGCTTCAATTCTAATTGACTTAGCCGCTAGATTAAGTGCTAAATCATCTGAAAGTCTAAGTATTTTACTAACCTTTACTCCAACACTAGGAAGTAATTCGTATCTTGTAACTGTTGGACCTCTTGTGACATTAGTAACTTTTGCATCTACCCCAAAACTTTCTAAAGTTTTTTGAAGTTTAATTGCAATCTCTCTTAACTCTTTATTTGTATAATCCTTACCTGATTTTTTTGATTCAGCAAGTAATTCAACTGGTGGAAACTCATATTGCTCATCTTCTTCAATTGTATTATGTTCCAACTCTAAATTTTCTGGTGTATTATCTTCTTCCTCATCAGCAACCGCTCTTCTATTAATCAACTTTCTTAAATTTTTCTTTTTCTCTTCTCTTTCTTCAAGTTCTTCTTCATCAATTTCTTCCAATTCTTCAGTCTCAGTCTCTTCTAGTTCTTCATCATCATCTAATTCAAAATTCAATTGTTCTGCATCATCAATAATTTCTGCTTGTTCTGCAATTTGCCTAAATTTTTCACTATTGCCTTTTCTAACCTTCTTTTTCTTTCTATTTGGTCTTAATTCTTGTATATTATGTGCATTTTGTTCATAATCTTCTTTCGTGCTACTAAATAAATCTACAATTAATTCTTTAGCAGCAATAATCAAAGAGGAAAATGTAACACCACTAATGATAATTGAAAATATAACCGTAATACCCACTAATACAGCATAAGCTACATACTTATTAAATCCAAGATATAATGGAATCGCAATGATTCCTCCTATAATCCCTCCACCAAGCATTGGTTTTGCACTACCTGCTTTATAAAAAGCAACTATATAAGAAAATAAACCATTTGTTCCACTTGGAATTATCTCAAACCTATCTACTAAGGTAAATAAACCTGACATACAAATCGCAACTACAATTACTTGAAAAACCTTTAATTTTAATCGAGAATAATCTCTGAAAATGACATATATTCCTCCTATAATTAATAACAAAGGTAATGCCATAATCATTTTTCCAAAAAATCCACCTAATATACCATATTTTATAAAACTACCAATTGCCCCTAAATCATCACTATATATGATGATTGCAGATATAATTCCTGACACAATCAGACCAATGGAAGTTAAATCTATATTCATATCATTTTTCTTTTTTCTTCTAGCCACTATCAATCACCTCATCATCATTTGTTAACATACAATTATATATTATAGCAATGAAATTTAAATTGCAAGGGAAAAATCAATGAAACATATTCGTCAAATTTGCATATAATTATTGTAAATTTAATTTTGATTGGTTATAATGTAATAATGATTGGAGGAGTTATTATGTTATTAAACAATATAGATAAAGAAAAACCAATCCATTTTGTTGGCATTGGTGGAACTAGTATGAGTGGTATTGCCGAAATTGTTTTCAGTATGGGTTTTCAAGTCACTGGCTCTGACGCAAATATGTCTACAACCACTGAAAGACTCGCAAAATCAGGTATTAAAATTATCAATGGTCACCATGCTGAAAATGTAGAGGGCTCAAGTTTAGTAGTTTATACTGCTGCCATAAAGCAAGATAATCCAGAACTTGTTCATGCAAAAGAACTAGGTATTAAATGCATGGAACGAGCTGAATTTTTAGGTGAAATCACTAAGTTATATGATGATACTATTTCTATTTGTGGTACCCATGGAAAAACAACAACTACTTCCATGATATCGCTAGCATTTTTAGAAGCTGGAAAAGATCCTACTGTTCAAGTAGGAGCAGAAATTAGACAACTTAACGGATTAAACTACCGTGTTGGAAATTCGCCTTTCTTTATATTAGAATCATGTGAGTATGTTAGAAGCTTTTTAAAATTTCATCCAAAAACAGTTGTTTTATTGAACATTGAAGAAGATCATTTAGATTACTACAAAGATTTAGATGATATAAAATCTGCTTTTAGAGATTTTGTATCTCTTGTTCCTGAAGAGGGATTTATTGTGGTAAATTCTGACGATAGTGACTGTATGGATGTTGTCAAAGAAGCCAAAGGAAAAGTTGTCACAATAGGAATTAAAAATAAATCTGCAGATTTTTATGCAGATAATATTAGAATAAACGATAATGGTTTTTATGAATTCGATGTTCATAATAGAGAGTGTGTATTTACCATTTCTTTGAGTGTACCAGGATATCACCATATCTATAACGCACTATCCACAATAGCAACCGGAATGTCTTATCATATTGAAATGGAAATTCTTCAGAAAGCTTTGCATGAATTTACTGGAGCAAGCAGACGTTTTGAATATGTCGGTCAATGTAATGGTGCTAGAATATTTGATGATTACGCTCACCATCCTACTGAAATAAAAGCAACAATTGAAGCTGCCTCAAAGATGAAATATCACAAACTTTGGGTAGTGTTTCAACCACATACTTATAGCAGAACAAAAGCTTTATTTGATGATTTCATTCATAGCTTTACGAAAGCAGATCAATTAGTTTTAATTGATATATACGCTGCAAGAGAACCATTTGATGAGACAATCTCATCTAAAATGCTTGCTGACGAAATTAATAAAAAATACAATAACTGTATTTACTTACCTTCTTTAGAAGATTCAGAAAAATATCTAAAAGAAAACTTACAAGAAAATGATTTGCTACTTACAATCGGTGCAGGAACGGTTACGAAAATTGGATATCAATTGATTAATAAAGACTAACTGACGCACACTGTGCTACTCTACTTTTAAACAGCAAAAACCGACGGGTGTTGAATCCCATCGGTTTTTTACTTTTTATATATAAACGAGGATTTATATTATAAACGTTTTTAATATTTAGGAGCTCTTGCTTTCGCATCCAGTTTAATTAACATTGCTGGATCATTTAAAGCTTTACCAGTTCCTATTGCAACACATGAAACTGACTCCTCTGCAATCATAACATTTATCCCGGTTTTTTCTTGTAGCAATTTATCAAAACCATGCACTAAGCAGCCGCCACCTGTCATAAAAATTCCTCTATCACTAATATCAGCAGCAAGCTCTGGTGGTGTTTTTTCAAGTACAGAAATTACCGCTTCTACCACTTGCGATGCAGGTTCTTTTAAAGCATCTAAAATATCATCTGAGTTCACTGTCAAATTTACTGGAAGTCCAGATGATAAGTGTCTTCCTCTAACTTCCATTTCTAGCCTTTGCATTCTCGGATAAACACATCCAATATTAATTTTCAAATCTTCAGCAGTTCTATCACCGATAATGACATTATATCTTTTCTTAATATACTTTATGATATATTCATCAAATTTATTACCAGCAACTTTGATAGATGTACTAACAACAGCACCTCCCAAAGAAATAATTGCTATGTCAGTAGTGCCACCACCCATATCAACTACCATGCTTCCACATGCTTTGGAGATATCAATGCCTGCTCCAATTGCTGCTGCAATTGGTTCCTCTATCAAATAAACTTTTCTTGCACCAGCTTGTGATGCAGCATCAACTACAGCTTTCTTTTCAACTTCTGTAACACCTGATGGAACACATACCATAATTGTTGGTGCAAAAATAAATTTACCACAAACTTTCTTTATGAAATACTTAAGCATTTTTTCTGTAACTGAATAATCAGAAATTACACCGTCTTTTAATGGTCTTATTGCTACAATGTTGCCTGGAGTTCTTCCAAGCATTCTTCTTGCTTCTTCTCCTACAGATAATGCTTCGCCTGTATCTCGATTAATAGCAACCACTGATGGTTCCCTAAGTACTATGCCCTTGCCTTTTACATATACAAGAACTGTAGCAGTACCGAAGGTCGATGCCGATAGATTGACCAAAACCAAATCCAAACATCAGTATCACTCGCTTTCTGTTACAAACTTGTTACGCTTTATTTACGTTTCTGTTACAATTATATTACAACAGTTTTTAAATAGCAAACATTTTTTATAATTTTTTTTATTTTTTTATAGAACAATTTCTTTATTTAAATAAAATGCGTAAATCACTACTTTTTCAACTTTCTTCTTTGTTAAAGTTTCTAGAGCTCTCTTATAATAATCAAGCTGAACTCGATATCGATTAATAAATTCCTCTTCTGAATTTAAGTGATCCGTTTTATAGTCTACAAGTACAATTCCTGTATTTGTTTCAAAATATAAATCTATCACACCTTGAATTAGAACTTCATCAGTACTGCTTTCATCTAAAATTGTTTCACCATATATTTCTCCCTGTGTTAATGCTAAATTAAACGGCATTTCTCTATAAACTTTTTTAGAAGATTTTATTTCTTTATATAAATTAGTATGCATAAAATTTTCTAAATAGTACTTCACTTTTTTTCTATATTTTTCTTCCACTGTTTCAACAACTTGCTCAATATTCATCGTTTCAAAATTAATTCTTTGCATTACATTATGAAGAAGTGTTCCAAACTTTGCTCCCCCTGCCGTTTCATCTTGCATATAGTTAGGAGATGGTATAAAATCATTAATCCTATTCATCACATCTTCATCTGAAAGTTCATCTCCCAATCTTTTCAATTCTGTGACTGTAATTTTTGAAGGTAACTTTGTAGAAAAATGATAAGGATACTTCCATTTAAAACCTTTATCAATTTCATGATATTCGTCAGTCATTTTAAAATTATTAGCAATATTTTCTACTAACATCTTATAACTTTCACAATCTACATCTGAATTTAATTTTAGTACATCAGAATAAGACCACTTATAAACTTTCCAATCATTTTCATGACTGAAAACAGTACCACAAATCCAATCTGCAAAACATTTACCATTAGCAACTACATATGGAGTTTGATTTATACTCCAAGCATCTATTTTTTTGTCTAAGTTATTTGCTAAGCAAGTAATAATTAACTTTTCTCGCGCTCTTGTTAACGCAACATATAAAATTCTGATTTCTTCTGAAAGCGCTTCTTCTTTTATTTTTTGTTTTAAAGAAAGCTTAGGAATACTTTCATATGTAATTCTCGTATCTAAATTGATAATATCCGCACCAAAGCCAAAGTCTTGATGCATAATAATTGGATTTCTTTCATCACGTTGATTAAATTTTCTTGCTGTGCCACATAAAAATACAATTGGAAATTCTAATCCTTTACTTTTATGAATACTCATTACTCTAACCACATCTTCAGAGTCACCAATTGATTTATTACTAGACATATCTCCAGTTGTTTCTCTTAAATTATCAATGAAATTAATAAAGTTAAATAAACCTTTATAACTACTATTATCATATCTTTCTGCTTTTTCAAGAAAAGCATCTAAGTTTGCTTTTCTAATAGAACCATTTGGCATGACTGAGATATAATCATAATAATTTGTTTCTTCATATAAGTTCCAAATAAACTCTCCTAGTCTTAAATATTTAGATTGTTCTCGCCATTTTGAAAGCTGATTTAAAAAATTTAGAACTTTTATATTCCCCTGTCCTGCCGCTTTTTGCATTGCTTCATAAAAAGAACAATTTTTATCCACTAGCCTAATATCTGTTAATTCATTCGCATCAAAATCCCCAATTTTAGATCTTAGCACTGCAACTAGAGGAATATCTTGATATGGGTTATCTATTACTTTTAAAAGAGCTAACATGACTTGTACTTCCATATTTTCAAAATATCCTGAATTAACATCTGCAAATACTGGAATATTCCTAGTTGACAGCTCAGTGACAAAATAATCAGCATATCCTTTTGTTGCCCTCAAAAGAATAACGATATCACCATATTTTGCTTTTCTCATTTTTCCTGTTTTTTTATCATAAACATCAAAACTTCCTACTAGCTCTTCAATTCGTCTACTAACTACTCTTGCTTCTAATTGAGGTTTCTCTTCAATATCGTCTTCAATTTCATCTTCTATGCTATCTCCTTCATGGCGAACACTGTTCGCCGCTACGGTATCTGTATCGACAGGCGCTACTAAAGGTGAGCTACTTTCCAATTTATCAATTGTTTCATTGCTTTTTTCAATTAAATGAATTTCCGCATTTTCACCATCAATCGGATAATATTCTGCACCAAATTTTAAATACTCGCTTTCATCATAAGTGATATCTCCTACCTCTTTTGACATTGTATTCTTAAAAATAAAATTGCATTCGTCAATAATATTTTTATTACTTCTAAAATTTTTAAATAACAAAATTTTTTTTGCATTTACAATATTTTCTTGGTCATGTAACTCATCATTATCCACTAACGGATATGTATGATACTTTTCTAAAAATAATTCTGGCCTAGCTTGTCTAAACTTATAAATACTTTGTTTTACATCACCCACCATAAACATATTACCGCGAGATATTAAATTTAAAATAGTTTCTTGAATTAAATTACTGTCTTGATATTCGTCTATCAATATTTCTTCATACTGATTTTTATACATATTTCGAACAGCTTCATTATTAGATAATAACTCCAAACATAAGTGTTCCATATCTGAAAAGTCTATCAAATTTTTATCATGTTTTTTCTCTTTAAATTTTTTATCAAACAATAGTACAATTTCAGATATTTTTTTAAGTCTTTGATATAAAATATTTACATCTCGTAAAATTTCTTCTGAACTGGATATAAAAATCTCATCTCGTAAATTCTTCTGAATTTTATCCTTCACTTTATTCCTAATTGACTTTACCTCTTCAGCTGTCTCTATATCAAGTTTAGGAGCTCGTTTTAATGTTGTGAATTTTATTTTTGAAATATCTTCATAGAAGTCATCCCATAAAGAATTATTTAATCTTAATGCCTTTAATTGTAATATATCATCCTGGATTGTTAATAAATAGTTCGTTGCCTCACTATTCTCCATTAACGAATCTGCTAAATCTTCTAATTCTTCTATACAACCAGCGATCTCCATTCTTGCTAATTTAATCAATTCTTTCCCCCAAACTGTTTTTCCAAAATCTAGTTCACTTTCAATATGATACATTTCACATTTTTCATGTAACCAATTTTCTGGATAAGGGCTACTTTGAATAAAGCTATGAATTCTTGTTATTAAACTTCTAAAATTTTCATCAGACTTGTTTGTGCTATATAACTCTATCATTTCTTCGTCCTTGTCATAAAGCTCTTCTATTACCTCATCAAGTGCTTCTATTTTTAGCAATTCATTTTCCGTCATATCTGCCACTTTAAAATTGGGATCTAAATCTATACTAAAAAAATTGTCTTTAATTACTTTATTACAAAAAGAATCTATCGTCATAATACTTGCACGATTCAAAAGCAATATTTGTTTATTCAATTCAGGAAATTCATTCACTTTTTTATAAAGTGCATCAGCAATTCTCTCTCGCATTTCGCTTGCAGCTGCATTCGTAAATGTAACAATCAATAATCTATCGATATCTATTTTATCTTTTATCACTTTATCAATAATCCTTTGTACAAGTACAGCCGTCTTTCCACTACCAGCACCGGCAGCAACAAGTAACTTACAATTTTTAGTTTCAATTGCCTGTTTTTGTTCCTTTGTCCATTCCATATTGAAAATTCCTCCTACCATATAGATAATATCGCTAAAATAGTGAAAAAGCAATAAAAAATGACGTGATATAACTTCACGTCACTTTTTCTTCTTAACTAGGAAAACGATTCCTGTAACAATTAATATAACTATTGCAACCATTTTTGCAGGCATTCGGCCAATTGTATCAATGCTGCCAACTAGGAAACCAGGAATCTTCACAATGATATCCTTTAGCAATACCATTGCAACTGCCAAGATGAGAATATTCCGAATTGTAGACATGGCTATATGCCTCCTTCTTTTAATATAAGCTCTATTAATATTATACAAGTTTTTTAATTTTATGTCAACTATTATTTATCTCTTAAAACTGCATCACATTTCGTAGTTACTTCTTTGATTATCTTATTAAATGCATTGGTAACTTCTTCATCACTTAGCGTTTTTTCAAAATCATTAAATGTTAATGTGTAAGCAATTGATTTTAAATCTTTTGCTACATTTTCCCCAGTATATACATCAAATACTTCAATACTACGAAGTCTCTTTCCACCAGCTGATTTAATCACCTTTTCTATTTCTTCCGATTTCATTTCTTTCTTCACAATAAATGCAACATCTTTAACCACATTTGGAAATTTAGAAATCTCTTTATACTTCATTTCTTCATGCTCTATCTTAAATAATTTTTCCAAATTAATTTCCATAACAAAGATATTATCTTTTGTTATATTTGGATGAAGTTTTCCGATAATGCCTACATTTATGCCATCAACAATAATATTTCCTGATTGACCTGGATGCAACTCCGCAGGTAAATTTTCGGTAATTAAAGAATACTTTCCTTTATAGCCTAAGAAATCTAATAAGCCTTCCATTACTCCTTTTATCACATAGAAATCTACATTTTCCTTTTCAATTCCTTCTTTATAATTTCCTGTCATTAAAGTAGCTAAATGTAGTTCTTCACCATACTTACCATCTTTTTTATAGAAACTCTTTCCCATTTCAAAAATGCAAATATCTTTTTGACTACGTGCTTTATTATAATCATACACCATCTTAAGTGAAGGAAGTAAACTATAGCGAAGGGCATTTCTTTCTTCCGTCATTGGGTCTAAAATTTTAACAACTTCAAAATCTTCTACAGTATATTTTTTAACTTCTCCTTCAGGAATTAATGCGTAACTTAATGTTTCATTAAGTCCAAGCTCTACCATCTTATTTCTAACAGCTCTTTTTAATGTATCGTAATGACCTGGAATCACATCTAGTACAAGTTTTTTTCCTTGTATATTATCCATACCATACATCCTGCCAATATCATGAATCAAATCTTCTTTAATTTGAATGTCAATTCTTCTAGATGGAACCGTTACTTCATAGTTCTCTCCATCAAATTTTACTTCAAAGCCTAATCTTTCAAATATATTTGTAATCTCTTCTTTTGTAATGTCAATTCCTAAAACTTCCTTGATTTTCGTATAAGTAACCAAAATAACTTTATCTTCTTTTCTAGCTTTATCATATACTGCCATACCTCCAACTATTTTTGCATCTGCATATTTTTCTAACAAATGACAACTTCTTTTTATTGCCATTAGAGTTCTATTAGGATCTAATCCTTTTTCAAATCGATTACTAGCTTCACTTCTTAAAATTTTCTTTGAAGTAAGTCTAACTTTTACAGGATCAAAGATTGCTGCTTCTATCACAATATTTTTTGTATCCCCTTCAACCTCAGTAGATAAGCCACCCATTACACCAGCAAGACCAATTGCTTTATCTTTATCTGCAATGACAATATCTTCTTCTGTTAAAATTCTTTCTTGTTCATCTAACGTAGTTAAGTGTTCCTCTTTTTTAGCCATCCTTACTGTCAAAGTATCACCTAATCTATCTGCATCATAAAAATGAAGTGGCTGTCCCAATTCTAGCATAACGTAGTTAGAAATGTCAACAACATTATTAATTGGTCTAATTCCTGATGCAATCAATCTTTTTTGCATCCATGCAGGGCTTTCTTTGATTGTAACATTTTGCGCTTTCTTAGCATAGAATAAAGAACAATTCTCAGTTTCAACATTTAGATGAAAATCTTTTTCGAAATTTTCTTCATCTTCATGAAAGCTTAAATCAACTTTCTTTACTTTGTTTCCATATAAAGCACCTACTTCATATGCCATACCAAGAATACTTAACAAATCACCTCGATTGGCTGTTAATTCAAAATCAATTACTTCATCATCAAGCCCTAAATATTGAATAGGATTTCCACCAACTTCTGCATCATCACCAAGTTCAGCGATTCCTTCTATATCTTCAGGCTTTAAAAATTTATGTTCTAAACCTAATTCTTGTACTGAGCATAGCATACCGAAAGATTCTACTCCTCTAATTTTACCTTTTTTAATATCTCCTCCAGGTAATTTAGCCCCAATTTTAGCAACGATTACTTTTAATCCAGCTCTTACATTTGGTGCACCACAAACAATTTGTACCACTTCATCTCCCAAATCAACCTTACAGATATGTAAATGGTCAGAATCAGGATGCATTTCACATTCTAATACTTGACCAATCGTTAGTCCACTAACTTTAAGAAGTGGTCCAGCACTATCATATTCATTTCCGATATTCGTCATATCTTCACCTAATGTAATACAATCAACTGGCACATCTATGTATTCTTTTAAAAAGTTCAAACTCAATTTCATATTTTCTTCATTCCTTTCTCAATACTCAAATTATAGTAAGTTGAACAAGAATTGAGGCAATTTCTAGGCGAACAAACGAGGCAACCAGAGACGTATGTGTATACTTCGAGGATTGCCGAGTGCAGTTCAACAACGAAATTGTCCAATTATTTTTCAACATCACATCTATCAAATTGCTTTAAGAACCTAATATCATTACTATACATATATCTAATATCTGGAATAGAATATTTAAACATCGCAAGTCTATCAAGACCTGTACCAAAAGCAAAGCCAGTATATTTATCAGGATCATAACCACCCATACGAAGCACATTTGGGTGTACCATTCCAGCACCTAAAAGTTCTATCCAACCAGTTCTTTTACAAAGTGAACATCCTTTACCACCACAATTAAAACAAGATACATCCACTTCGCAAGATGGTGATGTAAATGGAAAATAGCTTGGTCTAAATCTAACTTTTGTATCCTCTCCTAACAATTTTCTCGCAAATATTTCAAGCGTACCTTTTAAATCTGCTAATGAAATGTTTTTATCAATGACCAACCCTTCTACTTGACCAAATTGATGAGAGTGTGTTGCATCATCATCACGTCGATAGGTTTTTCCAGGACAAATGACTCTAATTGGTCCTTTTTCTTTGTTCGCTTGCATTACCCTCGATTGAGAAGCTGAAGTTTGTGTCCTAAGCAAATATTCCTCATCAATATAGAAAGTATCTTGCGCATCACGAGCAGGATGTCCAACTGTGTAGTTTAGTAGTCTAAAACAATGCTCATCATCTTCTAGCTCTGGGCCATCAACTACATCATAGCCCATGGATACAAATAAATCTTCCACTTCTTCAATAATTCTATTAAAAGGATGTTTTGAGCCAGTTTTGATTTTCTTTCCTGGAAGTGAAATGTCAATTGTCTCTTTTTGTAATTTTTGATTTACAATTTCTTCTTCAATCTTCTTCTGAATTTCAGTAAATTTTTCATTAAAGAAAGTTCTAACTCTATTTACTTGCTCGCCATATGCTTTCTTTTGATCATTAGGAATATCTTTAATGGCCGCATTTAATTCTGTAATAACCCCTTTCTTACCAAGTTGTGCAACTTTTAAATCGTTTAAATGTTGCATTGTTTTAACTTCTTCAAATTTTTGCTTTAGTTCTTCAATTAATTGGTCAATTTTTTCTTGCATTCAAATTCCTCCTTATTCTATATATCACAATAATTATGGAGCACCCTGTCCGCTGTATACTGATACTGTATCAAGCAATGCTCTAACAATATCATGCATGTTCCGCTACAAATTTTGCGTATATCGTAGCGGCGAACAGTGTTCGCCATAAAAAAAACCATGTACAATTTTCATTGCACATGGGACGATTTATCTTTATAATCGCGGTACCACCCAAATTCTGATTTTAGAATCAGCACCTCTCATTTGATTTAACGCATTCATTACGAGCCACACGGCCATAAAGCTCCTGTAAATGAAATTCGTCATTTTGTTTATCTAAGAAAGGACTCTCAGCTTATTAATCCCTCTTCTCTGTATAGAACTCAAAATAACTACTAGGTTTACCATCATTGCTTTTTCAATATCTCATATATCATACTCTTAGAAATTAGAAATGTCAATAATAAATCTAAAAGTTACATAAGTTTTTATCTCTTATTACTTTCTGCTCAACAAGTTAAGTGTTAGTTCATACAGTTGTTTATGTTTTTTGATGATGACATGTAAAATCATCCCACAACTCCAAAATAGCAAAGCCATAATTAAGAATATTCCTGCAGCAATTAAGCTTGGGAATCTAGGAACTAGTCCGGTTTTAGCATATTCAAATATTACAGGAACTCCAAGCAGTAATGATAAAGCTAAAAATATAATCGCAAACATCCCAAAAAATAGCATTGGTTTATATTCCCTAACCAAAGAGCCAATTGTTTTAAGCACTTTAAAACCATCTTTAAATGTATTTAATTTAGAAACACTACCTTCTGGTCTATCTCTATAAGAAACAGGAATTTCAACAATTCTAAAATTCTTATCCACTGCATGAATTGTCATTTCCGTTTCAATTTCAAATCCTTTAGAAAGCACAGGAAATCCTTTTACAAAATTGTAACTAAATGCTCTATATCCCGTCATAATATCTTTCACATTTGTTTTAAATAATTCATTGATTAACCACCTAACAATTCGATTTCCGAAATTATGAAATGGTCTTTTATTTTCTTGGAAATAAGTACTTGAAAGCCTATCTCCAACAACCATATCTGCCTTTCCTTCTAATATTAAATTACACATTTCTCTTGCATTTTCGGCAGGATAAGTGTCGTCTCCATCAATCATTAAATAACAGTCTGCATCAATCTCACGAAACATTGTACGAATAACATTTCCTTTTCCTTGTTTATATTCATATCGCACAATGGCACCCGCTGAGCGTGCTATTTCATCCGTCCCATCGATAGAATTATTGTCATAAACGTATATATCAGCTTCAGGTAAAGCTTGTCTATAATCCTTTACCACTTTTTCTACTGTCTTACTTTCATTGTAACATGGGATTAAGACTGCAATTTTTTTATTCATAGAATCACCCCTAAAAATTCAAATGCTTTATAAATAATTAGAATGCAGTATAATTCTTACTTATTTTGCTTAAAAATATAATAATCATTAATTTTACCTATCATGTCATTTTTTATACTAAATTGCTTTTCTCATTTTCAAAAAAATATCTTTTATTTTATTCAATAAATATTTGAATTCATCACTCTTTCCAAAAATCAATATATAGATTACATTTGGTATAAGGCAACAAATTAAAAATTTAACTATTAGATTTATAAAAAGATTAGATATATTTATCAAATTCATAAAAGGATACATTAAAAATACAATCATTAACGTTAATATAGCATACCTTATTTGCTCTATATAATACTTTTTTACATCTTTTTCAAAAATATTTTTATACAACATATAGGGCTCATACCAAACATCGCTTAACATTCTTGCTACTAAAGTTGCTAACAAAATACCAAATAAGCCCCATCTTTTTCCTAAAAATATAGATAAAATAATATTTAAAACAGCACTTATTAATAATGAATATTTAGACATTTTAAAAAGTCCTGTTGTTTCTCTATAAATGGTAATTGCATGTTTGGTTACTTTTAAATAAAAAATCAATACTGTTATTATTAATATTTCTTTTCCCAATACAAATCGATCACTAGATGTAATTATTTTTATGACATCATCTCCGACAAAAAAATATACCTATACATGCAAATGAAAAAACCCAAAATGATAATAAACTTATCACTTTAAACATTTGATATTTCTTTTCTTTTGTAGAATTATTGTTCATATTACCTACGCTACTTTTAAAAGAATTAAAAAATATATCAGTAATTCCAAAAATCTTATTATAAATCATTGTATAATTTGAATAATAGCCTACCATATTAGTTCCAACTAGTATTGATATTATAATATTATCTGTATTATTTAATATAATACTACTAAATTTGTACAAAAACATCGCTCCAATATTTTCCCATATTCCTTTTTTTTCTTTTTCGTCTAAGCTTACTTTCTTATTGATAAAAGGATATTGCTTTTCAGCATACTTTGAACATATAAGATTTCCAATAATTCCCATTATAGCATTGAAAGAAATGTAGAAAATAAAATTCATCGTAAAATAAATAATAAGGATACCACCAATAGACTTAATAAGTTGTATTATTATAAACAATCCTTTCAATTTATACTCGCTTTGATCTGCATATAAAACCGATGTCTTATAAACAAATAAATACGAAAATACTGTAGAAAGAATCGATATAAAGTAATATAGTTCAATATGAGGAATGTCTTTTTCAAGATTAATAATATATCTTAAAAATGGCATAAAAGAAATTCCAATAATAAAAACAATTAAAGCAATTTTATTGTACATTGTTCTATAATAATTAGTTAAAGCAGCAAGCTTATCTTCATCTTTTTCTGCTACAGCCTTATACATACTATAGTATATAGCACTTCCAATTCCTAGATCTGCTAATGATAAAACTGATAATATATTGGTAAAAAGCCCACTAATTCCTAAATATTCTACACCAAGTGTTTTAATAAATACTCTACGTGTTATAAAAGTAAGAACTATAATAATTATTTGATATAATGAGTTTCCTATAAAATTGAAAATAGTATTCTTTGTTCTTGAATGATTGTTCATCTATACATCCTTCTTTTTATTTAATAATAACTGTCTTTTTATTTTTTCTTTAATTTTTATTCTAGTTAACATACAAATATTCTTTTGATTGATTATTTTTTGTTTTCTTTTATTATATTGTTTATTTGATTCGCCAAGCTTTGTTTGCATTATTTCTTTCATATCTTTTGTAATCCACTCTTTTCCATCATTTTGTACTCTATTTCTCATTTGAGCATAAGTTGGCGTCTCTATTTCTGGTATATTTCCAAAACCAATAAAAGCATGACCATTATAACAATGTGGCTGTATACAATTACATCCAATAGGTATAAATTTAAGTGGTTTTTTAATATTTTTATATATATTACCTAATATCATACTGCCATAACATTGTCTATATTCCCCTGATAACAAATCAACACATATAGACCACTCTCCCGCATAACAAAACTCCCTTCTTTTTACACCAAATATTTCTTTTTTAAAATTAAATAAGTCAGAATTAAATTGTCCCCATATATTATAGTATTCTTCTACTTTATGATTAGTAAGTGGCAATATTTCACCAGAATCAACTCTAGCAATAGTCATATGTGGTAATGCTCCTAAATTTCGAATTGTTACTTCTTTTATTTCATCAATATATGGCTCTAGTTCATCTGTTGGAGTTATTTCAATCGTAAATGAAGCTCCTGCATTCTGCATCATTTTTACATTATTAAAAAATGTATCTAAAATATTAAGTCTTATTAGCTCTAGATAATGAAATGAGAATTTGAAGAACAAATGATTCAAAATTTTTTTTGGAAATTCAGCAATTTTTTCAAAACGATTTGTTAAAGAACCATTTGTAACAACCATAACATAATGTCCCTCTTCCAATAGAGCTCTAATAACATCCAAAATCTCTTCAGAAATCAGTGTTTCACCCCATGCACACAAATTAATAACACAAACTCCCCCCATTCTTCTTTTTGATAAAGCCTGTGCTATATACTGAGATGAGTGAGTAAGTTTGTTAATTTTATTGCTTAATCCACCATGCTGTGATATATAACAATAGTGACATTTGAAATTACAAGCTTCTATAGGTATATAGCATTCTATAAATCTTTTAATCTTTTCCATAGTTGATCTCCTATCTCATTATTTTCAATAAATATAATATTGCTACTCTCTTCTTTAATTGTATCATAAACGCCTTTTACCTTCCCAGATAAATTATTAATAGCGATGCACGGAGTATCCGTAATTGTAGCAAAAATCATACCATGTAATCTATCCGTTATGATCAATTTTGAGGATGCAAATTTTTTAATCATTTGATTAAATTCTTTTTTAGCCTCTTCATATGTGTATTCTTCCTTTTCTTTTAAAACAGTATCAATAAATTCGAATTTTTCATCCTGATATTTTTTTTCAATCATATCAATAATCATTTTTCTTTGATTTTCTTGTATATTCATTTCTAAATCATTTCTAAAGCAAAAAATAATACCACTTCTATTATAGTTAAAATGACGATAATCTAATGATAATGCAATATCTTTGGTTAAAACAGCAGGAATGTTTATTCTTTGTGTTACAAAATCAAATGTTTTTTTGTCTCGACACTGAAACTCAAGATTAGAACACTTTTGATAGAATTTTAAATCTTTTTCAAAACATTCTTGTCCAAATTCATCATCAGCATAATATATCGTTTGAGGAAAGATAATAATTTTATTATCTTTAAAAACATCTAATACTTTATTGATTCTTGTTTGTTCTTGTCTCCATAATGTTCCAGTATTTCCACCACCAGTAATATAGATAATGTCTTCTTTACTTACCTTCTTATATAAATCATCTGCGAAAAAATATACAAATTCTTTTGAAGAAATAGAAAAATGCCTCTTTCCTTCCATATCTAATTTTTTTTCTTCCGCAAACAAGATTGCATAATCTCCTAAATTTCCGGTCTTAGGTCCATTAAATATTAAATGTAATTGTTCATTATTTTTACGACATACTTGTAAATATTTATTAAATCTTTTTTCAAATTTTATTTTCTCCTTGTCTCGCCTGTTTATTTTTAAAAATATAAATAATAATAGAGGAAAAAATCTTAATATTAACATTTTCATTCTATCTTTATAATTTTTATAATATTTTAATTTTACTTCTCTAGCAATGGGCTGAATATTTTTAAATCTATAATATGGTTCATTTTCTGCTAAAATCTTATTAATATTTCTTCTACACATAATTGTTAATAAAGAAGAAACAATACCATAACAATCTTTTAATGCTTCTGAGTGTAAAAGCGATACATAAAAAATTAGCTCTTTTTCCCAATAATCATTGTATTTTTCATTCATAATACTAGTATCTCTCATTCTATAATAGTAATCAAACATACTAGTATTACATGCTATTTTTAGTTGATTATTTTGTAATACTCGAACAATAAATTCAAGGTCTTCAAATACTTTTAAGCCCTTTGTATATTTTTCTTTTTCAAATATTTCTTTCTTATATAATTTAGCCCATGCTTCATGTGGTAATTTTGAGCTCAATAATTCTTTGAGATAATCGAAAGATGAAAATACCTTCGTTACAGGATAATTGTTAAATAATTCTGCCTTTTCAATAACACCATTATACATATCTTCATAAAGCATATTTCTATTTGTTGATGAAATATCTGCATTATTATCGATAAGTAATCGATAAAGATGCTCAACATAATCTTCGCTAACAAAGTCGTCTCCATCAATTGTAGTAATGTACTTACCTTTACTTTTTTCTATGCCATAATTTCTTGCATCTGAAAGACCACCATTTACTTTATGAAAAACTTTAATTCTTGAATCTTGTTTTGCCAATTCATCACAAATCTTTCCACTATTATCAGTTGCACCATCATCTATTAATAAAATTTCTATATTCTTATAAGTTTGGTTGATTATTGAATTAACACATCTTTTGATATAAACCTCTATATTATATATTGGAATAATTACAGAAACTAATTCATCTTTCATATCTTTCTCCTAATTCTAATTTATTAGAGTTTTCATTACCTTAATATTTCTTTCCATTCATTGATAATTGTCTCAGGCTGTAGTTTTTCCTTATCCATCATAGTATTATCAGACATCTGCTTTCTTATTTCTTCATGTTCTATCAAATAATTAATTTTTTCGGCCATTTTATCTATATTAAAACAGTCTATTAAATATCCATTAATACCATCTTGTATAATTTCATCAGGTCCACAATTACAATCGAAACTAACAATAGGAAGCTTGGCATAATGTGCTTCAATATTTACCATGGCAAATCCTTCATATCTTGATGTCATAATAAACATAGCGTACTCTTTATATAATTCATTCATCTTATTCGTTTTTCCCATTAATATTACATTATTATTAAGTGAAGCATTATCAATTAAATTTTGAATTTTTTCTTTATCAGCTCCATCGCCATATATATGCCATTTCCAATCAGGATGCTTTTTAAAGACCAGACTTGCGACTTCAACAAGCATATCAAATCCCTTTTGATGACAAATTCTTCCTGAACTTAATAACATCTTTGAAGATATATCATAATTACTATTATCTTCTTTTATAAATTCAATTGGATTATAAATTCTAATAATCTTACTTGGATTGGTTTTAAATCTTTTGATATTTTCTTGTCTATCCTTATCTGTTAAAACAACTATTTTATCTGCATATTTACTTGAAATTACTCTTCCAAACCATGTTCGTGTACAAACTGCAGAACTAAAAGTATTATTATGATCCCAAGCAATATATTGTACATTTTTCAATAACCCATATGTAAAAGGAACATATTTCATTCCTGCAACAATAAAAGAATCTATTACATATTTTTTTATTTCTTTTGCAATTTTCCATCTAAAAAAAGGTAGTAGCAATCTATAGTTTTTAAATTTATGATCAAATATAGGAATAATTCTAACATTACTATTAATCTTGAATGCAGGCTCCTCTGCCGACTTGTATAGAGAAAAAATAGTGATGTTATACCATTTTGAGAGTGCATTGGCAATTAGAGACACTACTTTTTCTGTTCCCCCACACGAGTATATATCATTAATAAAAAAGGCAATATTTTTCATTATTATTCCATCTCCTTTTCGTAACAAGATTTATTGGGCAATATTTTTTCAAATGCACTCCTTACTTCCTCTTTTGTCATTTCAAAATTAATTCTTTCATCATCACTAAAACATATTAACTTATGCTTTTGATTCACAATATCTTTTAGCAATAAATCTTTTTCACCATATATATCAAAATACTTTCCTATTTTATTAGAAGGTTCATAATTTCCCCTGCCAATATCATACCATTTAAAAATGTACTGATTAACATCCTCTCTTCCTCTAAATTTATTTCTAGAGGTTTTATCAAGAATTTCTTCTTCTTTTTTCCATACTTCTTGTATAGTGCTTTTTAAAAGAGGAACAGCAATATGTGGTTCATATAAATTTGAAAATCTATTATACGAAAGCATTGAAATATTTTTCATTAATAGTTTTAGACCATACTTTAAATGAAACCACTTTCCAAAATCTTTTTTTATTACTTCTTTTTTATTATAATACTGATTCAATATAGAAACATCATTTACTAAAATATGAGGAAACGAATCTTTATAGTCTTCTGAATGTATAATATCACAACATGCTATATATCTAGGTTTATCATTAATAAAAAAATCTTCTTTTGATATGTAATTGGTAACAAAAAAATCATCATTAAAGAAAATAAATTTTTCACTTAATTCTTTAATTCGATGAAAATTTAATTCAATAGGATTAGCATTAAATGTTGGCAAATACTCTTTAGGAATATAATCTTCATGTTTTGTAAATTTCAATTTCGGATGGTTAAGATTTAACCATTTTGGATAATGTCCACAAGTAATAAAATATATATTGTTTACCCATGGAGCAAATTTTTCCACTCCTCGGAACCAATACCTTAACAAATCCCAATCTCTATAACGTTTTGCAGAATTTAATGCACTATTAGGATTATCACTATATTTTGCCTTTTCTTCTAACCATTTTGGATCACTTCCATCTACCCAAATCAAAACAAAATCAATTTTATCATTTTCCAAAATTATTTACACCTCTTATTCTATTTTTTCAAAGCAATAATTAATTTTAATAAAGGTCTACAATATACTAGTAAAAGAAATCTAATATTATATTTTAATTCCAAATTATTATTGTATTTTCTAATATTTCCAATTAAATGCTTTACACCCTCTAAGCTACCATTTTCTCTATAGTACTTTCCTAAGCAACTGACATTTACTCTTTGATATCTTCGAATAGCATATTTTTCAAGTTCAGGATATTGATGTTTTACATCTTCAATCATTTTTTCAGTTAGCTCTATTTCATCTTCAAATTTACTATCGTACTTGGCTCTCATAGCACTCGTTTGTCTAACTCTATATTGATAAATAATATTTGTAGTATCTATTACAGTTCTATTTACATTTTTTAAAATTCTATATAAAAAATCAACATCTTCAGCAATACATAAATTTTTATCAAATTCAAAATTGCCTATGACATCTTTTTTGTATAACTTTCCCCAAATAACAGCTTTAAAATATTTTTCATCAAAAAAAGACTTTAATGTTTCATAGCTATCATAACATTTTTTTACTTTCCTACATTTTCTTAGATTTCCTGAATCATCAACGTCTTCCCAGCCACCAATTGATAAAACAGCATCATTTTGAATCATACCATCATATAAAAATTTAATTGCATTCGGCATTAACCTATCATCACCATCTACAAATGTAATGTATTTTCCGGCTTACATTTTTTAATGCAGTATTTCTTGCACTGGAAACGCCCATATTCTCTTGATGTATTACAATGATTCTATTATCTTGTTGTGCATATTCATCACAAATAATACCTGAAGAATCTTTGGAACCATCATCAACTAGTATTATTTCTATATTCTTATATGTTTGATTTAATATGCTATCTAGACATTCTCTTAGATATTTTTCAACATTAAATACTGGTATTATAACTGATATTAAATCATTCAAACTTGATTTCCCTCCATTTTATTTCTTTGACGTTAATTTACTCATCATCAATAATAATACAAAAACTATAAAAGTAATTCTATGTTTTGCATTCCAAAAAAACATTTTCCAATGTAATGGCATACTTGCTATATCTAATGAATTAATTGCATTTTTATATAGCTCATCCTGTACAATATCTTTAATCATTTTATACTTTATTTTGATATTATCAGCTCCATTGACAATCCTTAATCCAATTCCGATAAGATTAATGGAAAATCTATTATTTAAAGCTACTTTATAGGTTTCATCAAATTGATTTTCATGAATAATTTTATCTAATCCTCTATATGCTTTCTTCCACTTATCAAAAATTTTTTTTTCAACCGTTTTTGTCAGTGAATTTGCATTATATTTTCTATAATGATAAAAATGCTCATCGATGAAAACAGCTTTATGAACATTTCCTAATGCTTCTGCATTAAAAAAAACGTCTTCACATGTAGCGCCAATTTCTTTGAAAGACTTAAATCGATATTTTTTTATCGTTTCAAATTGATAAAGCTTTCCCCATGCAGTTGAAAGAGAATCCAGCTTTTCTGGATAAGCTAATTCTTCTGCTTCATATGGTCCGAAGATTCTCCTTTCGAGCAAGTTCTTTACTTCTTTCTGCTGAAATACAATTCTATTAGATGTAAACTGACTTTTTAATATTGAATTATCTTCATATTCTCTAATGTATGAAAATAGTACTAAATCAGCCCCTTCGTTTTTTAGTTCAGACATACATATTTCACACATATTCGTTTCAACCCAATCATCTGCATCTACAAACATGATGTATTCTCCTGTTGCAATATTCATTGCATTATTTCTAGATTCAGACAATCCTTGATTTTCTTGATTAATAATAATAATTCTATTGTCATTTTTGGCATACTCATTAATGATATTTAAAGTATCATCTTTTGAGCCATCATTAACAACAATAATCTCTAAATTACGATACGTTTGGTGAATTAAACTATCTAAACATTGTGTAATATAGTTTTGAACATTATATGCAGGAACTATGATACTAATTTTTGCATCTTGATACATGTATTTCTCCCATCTATGTTTCAATTATTTTAAAACTTCTTCATAAATCTTCTTTTGTTCACTGAATGCATTTTCTAATATAAATTTTTGCACTGACATTCTAGCATTTTCTTTCATATGAGAATATAATTCTTTATCAGATTTTAATTGAATCACTTTCGAAATAAACTCATCTTTTGTTTCAAATAAATATCCATTAACATCATCTTGCACAATTTCATTATGCCCTCTATTTTTTTTTGCAAGAATCGGTAGTCCCGATAAAGCTCCCTCCACTAGATTTATTGGTAATCCTTCACGCAAACTGGATGCGACGTATAAATCAGCTAATTTTAATAGCTGATTGACGTCACTTCTATATCCAAGCATATAAATGTTTTTTTCTAAGTGAAGCTCCGATATTTTGTTTTTATAATCATCTTCTAAGCTTCCCTTGCCAATTAAATACAACTTACAATCAATAGCATTTTTTATTATCTCTTGCATAGCTTCTATTAACAATAGTTGATTTTTATTTTTATTTAGTTCAGCAACATACATCATTACAAAATCGCCATCATGAATGTTTAACTCTTTTTGTAGTTTTTCTTTTTCTTCACTTCCAAGAGGTGCTTCATTAAACTTTTTGTCATCCACACCAATACCGTGAATCATTTCCACTCTTTTAGCATAGAACTTTTCTTTCGCTAGATAATAATCTTCATGATTAATTGTTATCAATACATCTGTACGTTTCGATAACATTTTTTCAATAGGATAATAAATTGCCCAATTTTGTATTGGTGCTCCCTTACAAAAATGAAACCCATGTGCAGTGTACATTATCTTTGTTCCTTTTTTTCTTGCCTTACCAGAAGCAAGTCTTGTTACGACACCACCCATTGGCGTATGGCAATGAACTAATTCGAAATTTTCTTCTTTTAAAATCTTTTTCATTTGTCCAATAGCTTTAATATTGTTAATTTTCAAGGGACTTCTTTCAAATGATACAATATGTTTAACATCACAATAGGGGAATTTTTCATTTTCATCATTAGAGGTCGCTACATGCACTTCATATCCTTTTTCTTTGAAATATTTTAAATACGGTAAATGAAAATGTCTAATATGGGAATCTACATGCGCAACAAATAGTACTTTTTTCATTTTTATCTTTCCTTATATTCAATTTAAATACAATAGCATATACAAGGCAACACTCTACGATATATGTTAACGTATGAATAGAATGATATGCGTGCTCCTTTACTTGTATAAAAAAAATAGTACATTTTTATTTATTAGACAATCACTTTAAAACAAAAATGCACTATTCCAAATTTACATTATTCACTATGCACTAACTTTAATGGGCTTTTTTTTTGCAATTCTATTTTGTTTTAGTTCCTCAATTTCATCTTTTATGCCATTCTCTGATATCTCAGCTTCTTGTCCACAAAAAATAGTTTTTAAAGTTTCATGCCAAATTTTCAAATCAAGTTTAAAATTCATTGTATCGACGTATTCAACATCATATTTTATTTTATCATTAATGGATAATCCGTTTCTACCCATAACTTGAGCAAGACCAGATAAACCAGGTAGCACTTCGCTACGCCTTTTTTGATTATCATCGAACCACTTATAGTATTCTTCAATCCATGGTCGTGGACCAATAAAAGCCATTTCTCCTTTTAAGATGTTTATAATTTGCGGTAATTCATCTATACTTGTTCTTCTAATAAATTTACCAACTTTTGTAACCATCTCATCATGAGTTAAATTACTATCTAGTTCTTTTCTATTCGTTTTCATTGATCTAAACTTATATATTTTAAAAGGTTTTAAATCCTTTCCAATTCTAATTTGCTTATAAAAAACAGGTCCGCCCATCTTCCAATTTTATGAATAAAGCTACAACACACATTGGAACAGCAAGTAAAATTAAAAGAAGTATTGCAAGGACCACGTCTAAAAGCCTTTTCACATAACTGTACATTGAGCTTTTTACCTCCCTTAAGATACAACTCAATTTTATATCATGCGACTATATTAGTCAAGTATTTATGTATTATTACAATAAATTTACATCTCAAAAATATATCATTATTTATCATCCGTTAATTCTTTTTTCCATGGTGTAAATACCATGAAACCTAAAAACATCATAAAATACGGAGATGTATAATACGTTGAATTTCCTGTTAATGCTGTAATCATATACGAGATTCCAACAAACACGCATATTTTTTCAACATCATTCCAAGTTTTCCAATTTTTTATAAGTCTAACAAATATGATAGCCAAAGCAGCAAAATACATAATTGTACCAGGAATTCCTATTGTTGCAAGTAATTGTAGCAATAAATTATGTGTTCTTCCTTCATTCACCCCAAATTGTCCATTAAATTGGAATAATAAACATTCAAGTCCATAACCGAAAAAAGGTCTTTGCTTTACTAATTCCCAAACTTTAAGCCAAGTCTCACCTCTACCAGAGCCAGCTTTTCTGATGGAAGTATCTACTGTAGATATATCCGTTTCCGTTGCATTTTCTTCATTAATCATATAGCCGCCGAAAATACCAATATCTCTTGCAAAATTATTGATATTTCTAACTGCAATTTGATTTCCTTTTTCATCTCTAACCATATAAGTTAACGTTGCAAATAGTGCTGCAATTATTAAAAAAACAACTATAGAAGTTAAGACATCTTTTAATTTTAAATTCTTTTCTTCTTGATTCATGCCTTTACTTCTTACTAAATATAAAATTAAATTTCCAATTTGATAAACGAGTATTCCTATTAGTGCAATCAAAACTCCTAAATATCCACCAAAAGTATCGTTGATAATTAGCATATACGTTAATGCTCCAAAAGTAATCATATATAATAATTTTTCCATTAAATTTTTTTCAGTAATAGCTAACATTGCTACTGCAATAACAGCCATACTTAATACATAAGCAAAATGGTTAGAATTTCTGAAGATGGATCTTTGCGGAAATACATTCCATTTATAGTATGTCTGATATGATTCAAGTTTTGCTCTATCTGTAAAATTGTCCTTTGAAAGTTCTACTTCTAAATTGCCAGACTCTTCATTATAATATTGTTCATATGCAGAATTATATTTTTGATATAATTGATTGCTGTAAGCTGTTATAGATAAAGTTATTAATGATAATACTAGTATTGACATAACAAAAATTTTTATTAATATTTTTTTCTCTTTGATTTTGTCTTTTCCTATTAATGCTGCACATAGCATAACACTTCCATACATTAAGAATGCCCAAAAACCATCTTTTAAGTTATAACAGCCATTTAATGTTTTTGCTAAAATTTCATCTTCTTTTGGTGCTTTATCTCCAAGTACAGTATCTGCAGCTCCTGGCGCAAGCATGCAACTAATAAATGTCCAAATGATAAACATTACCATTAGAATAATAGGAGCATTCTTCCCAACAGTTCTCCAAAATTGTTTGTTTTTTACCAAATTAGGAATTGCTAAAATTCCATAAACAATCGCTTCTATTATTAAAATCATTACTGGTACTAAAAAAAAGCTTACCGTCGTTTTTGAATTATAGCCATATAAAGTCGAGGCATTAATTGGATAAACAACTGAACATACTGAAATAACGACTATTAGTGAAATAATAAATCCAAAGAAGCCATAAAGTAGCATCTGACTATCAGTAAGGTATTTTTCACTTAACTTCTTTTTTATTTTTGAAAATAAGTATAAATTTATAGGCAATAAGCATATCATTCCAAGTAAATAATTATAATTTTGTAAAAATGCTGTAACAAACGTATCACTTATTTTATTATCAAAATCTGGATTACCAAAAAGTAAATTTATGACTAAACAAATTAAAATTTCTGCTCCTAAAAACATTAGAGTATAAAAAGCAAATTTTCCCCATTTGTCTCTATCTAAATCACGTGTTGCAACATTACTAGATGTCTTATTGCTATTTATTTCTTTCTTTTTTTGTGACATATTTTTTCCTCCTAAAAAGTATTTGCAAACATTATCATTATATACATTCAGCTTCGCATTGTCAATTGAGTTTCGAGTGACTTTTGAAAAGAAATATTCTTAATTTAGTGCAAAAAAACTCATGAGTTTGTACTCATGAGTTTTCTATATTAACCATTAATTTGTTTCATTACTTCTTCAGCAAAGTTTTCTTCTTTCTTTTCGATTCCTTCGCCTCTTTCAAATCTAACAAATCTTCTAATTGTAATATTTTCACCGATATTAGCAATCTTTTCAGTTAAAACTTGTTGAACTGTTTTATCAGGATCTTTGATGAATTCTTGGTCAAGCAAACAAGACTCTCCAAAGAATTTATCAATTCTACCTGCTACGATTTTTTCAACAGCAGCCTCTGGTTTGCCTTCATTTAAAGCTTGTGCTTTAATGATTTCTTTCTCTTTTTCAACTACATCTGCTGGAACATCTTCTCTCTTAACATATTCTGGTTTGTTAGCAGCAATTTGCATTGCAACATCTTTAACAAATTCTCTAAATTCTGGATTCTTAGCAGCAAAGTCTGTTTCAATGTTAACTTCAACTAAAACACCAATTCTACCATCACCATGGATATAACTTTCTACTAAACCTTCAGCAGCAATTCTTCCTGCTTTTTTAGCAGCTTTAACAACTCCTCTTTCTCTTAAAAGCTCAGTTGCTTTTTCTTTATCTCCATTTGTTTCTTCTAAAACTTTTTTGCATTCCATCATACCTGCGCCAGTTAGTTCTCTAAGTTCTTTTACTTGCTCTGCAGTAATCATAATCCAAATCCTCCAATCTAATAATTATTCTTGAACAGCTTCTTCTTCATCTTCGTTAGCTATAGCCATTGATTCCCCTTGTCTTGATTCAATAACAGCATTAGCCATAGCTTCTATGATTAATTTGATTGCTCTGATAGCATCATCATTTCCTGGAATTACATAATCAACATCTTCTGGATTGCAGTTTGTATCAACTAGACCAATAACTGGAATCCCAAGCTTTCTAGCTTCTAGAATAGCATTTTTTTCCTTTTTAGGATCTACAACAAACATTGCTCCTGGTAGTTCAGTCATATCTTTAATACCACCAAGATTTTTTTCTAGTTTGTCTCTTTCTTGTTTTAATTTGATAACTTCTTTTTTAGGTAATACTTCAAAAGTACCATCTTCTTCCATTCTTTCAAGCTCTTTCATTCTATCAACTCTAGCTCTAATTGTTTTGAAGTTTGTAAGCATACCACCTAACCATCTGTTATTAACATAGTACATTCCACATCTTTCTGCTTCTTCTCTTACACATTCTTGAGCTTGTTTCTTTGTACCAACGAAAACAACTGTTTTGCCTTCATCTACGATGCTTTTTAATACTGCATAAGCTTCATCAATTTTCTTAGCAGTTTTTTGTAAGTCAATGATATAAATACCATTTCTTGCTGTAAAGATGTATGGAGCCATTCTTGGGTCCCATCTTCTAGTTTGATGTCCAAAATGAACACCAGCTTCCAATAATTGTTTCATTGCAACTACTGACATTTTTAAATTCCTCCTTGATTTTTGTTTTTCCTCTGTCAAAGCTTTAAAGCACATAATCATCACCAAAACTTGTTGGCACTAGATAATTACATTCTGCTTTGCATGTGGATTTGCATGCTTTTACACATGCTACTTGCCTATTATAACATCATTTATAATAAAAAACAACAATTTTTTGGAAAAGTATTGTCATTTTTTTTTCGTCATGTTATACTAGAGGCTGTGATTGTTAAGTAATTCATACTTTGTTGCAATCATCATATGGCCCATTGGTCAAGCGGTTAAGACGCGGCCCTCTCAAGGCCGAATCATGGGTTCGATTCCCGTATGGGTCACCAAAATAATAACACCACTTACAAGTGGTGTTATTTTTTTGCTTGAGCCATTCGAGAATCGAAAAGAACGTGAATGTTTCTCCTTTTCTACTTGACTCTTTCGGAAATCGAAAAGAAAAAACTCTAGTCGATCCATAAATCAACTAGAGCTTTAGAAAAGTATATACATACCTTTAATCGTTAGGATACCAAAAAGAATACATACATTCTTTCCCTTCGTATGAAATCTTGGCATTCAATCCAAATTTGCATGCGAAAGAGTAAATCAAATTCATGACTCCACTCTGACCACCAATTCCGAAAGCTTCATTTGCATTCTTGCTAACAATTCCATGTTCTTTCAGCTCAGGCTTGATGTATTCTTCAATCAACATCTTGGCCATATTATAAGACATTGAATCATTACGACGCTTATCAATGAACCTGGTCGCTACTCTTGTAGCATTTGCTACTCTGCTCGGGTACCCTTCGCTTCCTTCAATATACTTACCATAAACCATTTCACTCATTGCTGTTTTCCTCCTTATAGTAAAGCATAGAAGCATAATAGAACAAAAAGCTTTTTTATTTTATTACATTTTTTCTAATTTATCAACACTTTTTAATTAAAATTAATAAATTATAAATTGCAATATTAAATGTCCGTTTTGTAAGCAACCATTATTTAACGCTATATACTTTGTCTAAAAGCTTTCTTTCCAGGATATTCAGCAACTCTTTCCAAATCATTTTCAATATTTAAAAGTCTATTATATTTAGCGACCCTATCTGTTCTACATGGTGCGCCAGTCTTAATTTGACCTGCATTTGTTGCAACAGCAACATCAGCAAGTGTTGTGTCTTCTGTTTCACCACTTCTATGAGAAACAACAGCTGTATAGCCATGTTTATGTGCTAATTCAATAGCTTCTAATGTTTCTGTTAGTGTTCCAATTTGGTTTAATTTAATCAAAATTGAATTTGCAACGCCATTATCTAAACCTTTTTGTAATCTCTTAATATTTGTAACAAATAAGTCATCTCCAACAAGTTGAACTTTTGAACCAATTCTATCCGTTAACTTCTTCCAAGATTCCCAATCTTCCTCGGCTAATCCATCTTCAATTGAAATTAATGGATATTTTTCTGTCAAAGAAACAATCCAATCAATCATCTCGTCTGCTGTTTTTAATTCTTTTGTCTTCCAAAAATAATATTTTCCCTCTTCACCAATTTTTTTAGCTTCATCATACATTTCTGTAGAAGCAATATCAGTTGCAAGAGCTATCTCTTCCCCTGGCTTATATCCAGCTTTTTCTATTGCTTCAACAAGTAATTGAAGTGCTTCTTCATCATTAGACAAGTTTGGTGCAAATCCACCTTCATCCCCAACAGCAGTAGCTAGTCCTTTTTCTTTTAAAATGCTCTTTAACGTATGATATGTTTCAGCACACCATCTTAAACCTTCTGTAAATGTAGGAGCTCCTACTGGCATAATCATGAATTCTTGTGAGCTAACTGTGTTATCTGCATGTTTGCCACCATTTAGCACATTCATCATTGGTACTGGTAGTTTTCTTGCATTAACACCACCAATGTAATTATATAATTCCATATCAAGAGCAGCAGCTGCTGCTTTTGCACACGCAAGTGATACCCCAAGTGTTGCATTTGCTCCTAATTTACCTTTATTTTCAGTTCCATCGATTTCTATTAAAGTTCTATCGATTTCAGCTTGATCAAAAACGTTCATTCCTTCTAATTCAGGTGCTACAAGTTCATTAACATTTTTAACAGCCGTTAATGTACCTTTGCCTAAATATCTTGATTTGTCTCCATCTCTTAATTCAACAGCTTCAAAACTTCCTGTTGAAGCACCCGATGGAACCATTGCTGTCCCAACACTTCCTGATTCAGTTACAACCTCTACTTGTACTGTAGGATTTCCTCTTGAATCCAAAACCTCTAATGCTCTTACTAATTCAATTGCTAAATAAGCTCTCATAATATTTACCTCCCTATATAAAAAACAGTATTACTACCTTAAATTATGGCGCACACTGTGCGCCGCTACGAATAATCATGCATGCAAAAGAAACAACCTTTTTGTGCGACGCTACGAATAATCATGTGCACAAAAGAAACACCTTTTTTCATGTGCCTCAACGCTTACTTTCTAATTATTATTGACTCGCCAGTCATCTCCACCGGTTTCTCTACTCCCATAATATCAAGCATTGTAGGAGCTAAGTCCGCTAAACGTCCACCTTTTCTTAGCTCGATATCTTCGTCCATTCCAGCTACAATTAATGGTACTGGATTAGTCGTATGTGCAGTATGCGGATCCCCCGTTGCGTAGTCTATCATTTGCTCACAGTTACCATGGTCTGCTGTAATTAATATCGTACCATTCACTCTACGAACTTCGTCTACAATTCTTCCTATACACTCATCAACTGTCTCAACAGCTTTTATTGCTGCTTCTAAAACGCCAGTATGTCCAACCATATCGCAGTTTGCAAAATTTAAAATGATAACATCATACATCGATTTTCTAATGCAGTCTACGACTCTATCTGTTACTTCATATGCACTCATTTCTGGTTTTAAATCATATGTTGCAACTTTTGGTGATGCAACAAGAATTCTTCCTTCTCCAGGATATTCAATTTCATTACCACCATTAAAAAAGAAAGTAACATGCGCATATTTTTCTGTTTCCGCAATTCGAAGTTGCGTATAGCCAAGTTTTCCAATGTATTCTCCAAAAGTATTTTCTATTTTCGTTGGCTTAAATGCAACTTCTACATTTGGCATTGTTTCATCATATTGTGTCATGCAAACGTAATTTGTATATAAATATTTCTTTTCGAAACCATCAAAGTTCTTATCAACAAAAACTCTTGTAATTTCTCTTGCCCTATCTGGTCTAAAATTAAAAAATATAATAGAATCATTTTGCTTAATTGTTGCAATAGGTTTATCATTTTTCACGATGACTGTTGGCTTTACAAACTCATCAAACTCTTCACGCTGATAAGCACTTTCAATTGCATCAATTGCACTTTCTGATTGTAATCCTTCACCTAAAGCTAGTGCTCTATAAGCAAGTTCAACTCTATCCCAACGTTTGTCTCTATCCATAGCATAATATCTTCCCATGATGCTTGCAATTTGTCCAACACCAATTTCTTTCATTTTTTCTTCAAGTTCAGCTATGTAGCCTTCACCAGAAGCAGGCGGTGTGTCTCTTCCATCTAAGAAACAGTGAACAAATACTCTATTAAAATCTTCTCTCTTGCAAAGTTCAAGAAGTGCATATAAATGTGTATTGTGACTATGCACTCCACCATCTGAAAGCAAACCATATAAATGCAAATCACTATCTTGTTTTTTACAATACTTAATTGCATCTATAAATGCTTTGTTTTCAAAAAAATCTCCATCTTGAATTGATTTTGTAATTCTAGTTAATTCTTGATAAACGATTCTTCCTGCTCCAATATTAGTGTGACCTACTTCTGAATTTCCCATTTGACCATCAGGTAGTCCAACATCAAGACCACTAGTATGAATTTGTGTATTTGGATACTGCTTAAATATTGCATCTAAATTTGGTGTATTTGCTAACTTTACAGCATTCGCATTCTCATTTTCATTAATACCCCAACCATCAATTATTGCTAGCATCACTAACTTCTTGTCCATATTTACATCCCTTTCATTTATACGTTTTACCAACCAGTTCCGATATTTATCAATTTTCCATCTCTTAGCGTTACAACTAACGATTTATTTAAAACCCATTCTCCGCTTAGCTCACCATTTCCTGCTTGCCAAGCCATTGAATTAGGATCTTCTGGTCTTACTGAGAAATTAATAACAGCTAATACATCTGATGCAAAATAATCTTCTGGAAAATTGCTAATAATATCAGCCTTTTCTTCATCAGATAAAATATTAATATTTGTTATCATATATTCAGCTAGTCCATCACCAGAACCTGCACTTGCCTTTTCAATATATTTAGCAAATAAATCTGCAATTACCTCATAATTTGTCAACACTTTTATTTCTGGTTCAGCATCAACTGTATTATCCGAAGTATCCTCTACTACTTGTGTCTCTGCATTGTTTTCTATATCATTTTCTTTTTTTACATTTCCACAACCTACTAAAGCTACTGTTGTTAAAGCCATTAAAAATAGCAAATATTTTTTCATTTTTTCCTCCTTATTAAAATTTTATAATCCTAGTGAATTCCTCTGGTTCAAGACTAGATCCACCAACTAATCCTCCGTCAATATCTGACATTTCAAATAATTCTTTGGCGTTAGAAGCTTTAACACTTCCACCATACTGAATGATTATTTCGTCAGCAACATCTCCGTATAATGTATGAAGTTCCTCTCTAATCCAATGACAAACTTCATTTGCATCCTCTTTAGAAGCAGTTTTTCCAGTACCAATCGCCCAAATTGGCTCATAGGCAATAATGATTTTTTTCATTTGCTTTGCGTCTATACCAATCAAAGCATTTCTAATTTGAGTAGTTACAAATTCTTTTGTAACGCCTACTTCTCTTTGCTCCAAAGTCTCACCAACGCATACTATTGGTTTTAATTCATGTTCTAATGCTGCCTTTATTTTCATATTAACACTTTCATCAGTTTCATTATAATAAGCTCTTCTTTCTGAGTGCCCAATAATCACATATTCAACACCAATGTCTTGTAACATTTTAGGAGACACTTCACCAGTGTAGGCTCCGCTATCTTTAAAATGTACATTTTGAGCACCTATTTTTATGTTTGTATTCTTAGTTAATTCTAATGCAACTAATAAATCAATATAAGGCACGCAAAGTATAATATCATGTTCTACATCTTTTATCAAGTCGATAAATTTTTTTAAAAATTCCACTGTTTCCAATGGAGTTTTATTCATTTTCCAGTTACCTGCAATTACTTTTCTTCTCATACTATTTCCTCTCTTATGGAGCACACTGTGCTCCGCTACTTTTTCATGCTTTTACGGAGCATGCTGTGCTCCGCTACTTTTTCACGCTTTTATGGAGCGCACTGTGCTCCGCTACTTTTTCATGCTTTTACGGAGCATGCTGTGCTCCGCTACTTTTTCATGCTTTTATGGAGCATGCTGTGCTCTGCTACTTTTTCATGCTTTTATGGAGCATGCTGTGCTCTGCTACTTTTTCATGCTTTTATGGAGCATGCTGTGCTCCGCTACCTTTTTAGTAATTAATACGTGTGCAGATATTGTCGAAATATCTTCAACATAATTACTTATCTAGTAAACATGCTATGCCCGGTAGTACCTTTCCTTCTAAAAATTCAAGTGAAGCTCCACCACCCGTTGAGATGTGTGTCATCTTATCTGCAAAACCACCTTTTTCTACTGCAGCGGCGCTATCACCTCCACCAATAATTGTGGTTGCATCTAATGAACTTAAAATTTTAGCTACCTCATTTGTTCCTATAGCAAAATTATCAAATTCAAATACTCCCATTGGTCCATTCCATACTACCGTTTTTGCACTTTGTAATTCAATAGCAAATAATTTTACAGTTTCAGGTCCAATGTCCATACCTTGAAAATCATTTGGAATCTCACTTGATTTTACAATCTTTCTTTCTGCATCATTCGAAAATTCTTTGGCAACTACATTATCTATTGGAAGTATTAATTTAACTCCTTGATGTTCTGCTTTTTCCATCAATTCCTTAGCTAATTCAACTTTATCTTCTTCACATATTGATTGACCTATTTCATACCCTTTTGCTTTAAAAAAAGTATATGCCATACCACCACCGATTAGAAGTGTATCAACTTTTTCAATCAAGTTATTAATTACGCTAATCTTATCTGATACTTTTTTACCGCCTAGTATTGCAACAAATGGTCTAATTGGATTATTTAATGCTTTTCCCATAACCTCAATTTCTTTTTGAATCAGATATCCACAAACAGCTGGTAAGTATTTTGAAACACCCTCTGTGGAACTGTGAGCTCTATGCGCTGTTCCAAATGCGTCATTTACATACACATCAGCAAGTTCTGCTAAAGCTTTTGAAAAAGCCATATCGTTTTCTTCTTCTTCTTTGTGGAATCTAACATTTTCAAGAAGCATTACATCTCCTTCTCCAAGCTCTTTTGCAAGGCGATGTGCATCATCTCCAATTACATCTTTTGATAGAGGAACTTTTTTATTTAGTAGTTCTTCTAGTCTTTTAGCAACAGGCATCAAAGAATATTTCATATTAAACTCCCCTTTAGGTCTACCAAGGTGAGAACATAAAATAACTCTTGCATGATGATTTACTAAATACTCAATTGTAGGAAGTGCAGCAACAATTCTTCTATCATCCGTAATATTACCATTTTCATCTTGTGGCACATTAAAATCACATCTAACTAAAACTCTTTTCCCTGAAACATCAATATCCTCAATTGTTTTCTTTTTTAACATCATTTACTCCTTTCCATGGCACACAAAAGGAACAACCATTTTTGTGCGTTTTGTAATATAATATAAAAATTAAAAATCTTTGATTTTTAGATTTTCATTTATCTTATTAAAATGAGACATATTAAAAATATTGGGAAAGCGCACAAAAATGGTTGTCCCTTTTGTGCGCCATTTTCCAATTTTATTTACAATCTACTGAATGCATATATGCAGCTAAATCTAATAATTTATTTGAATATCCCCATTCATTATCATACCAAGCTACCAATTTAACAAATGTATCCGTTAAAGCGATACCAGCTTTTTCATCAAATATACAAGTTCTTGAATCATGAATAAAGTCTGATGATACAAGAAGTTCATCTGTATAACCAAGTATTCCTTTTAATTCACCCTCTGATGCATTTTTTACTGCAGCACAAATTTCTTCATAGCTTGCAGGTTTTTCAAGATTAACTGTTAAGTCAACAACTGAAACATCAACGGTTGGAACTCTGAATGACATACCTGTTAATTTACCATTAAGTGATGGAATAACTTTTCCAACAGCCTTTGCTGCACCTGTAGATGAAGGTATAATATTGTAGCTAGCTGCTCTTCCGCCTCTCCAATCTTTCTTAGAAGCTCCATCTACTGTTTTTTGTGTAGCAGTAATTGAGTGAACTGTTGTCATTAATCCATCTTTAATTCCAAAATTATCGTTGATAACCTTTGCAAGAGGTGCTAGGCAGTTTGTTGTACAAGAAGCGTTAGAAACTATGTTCATGTCGCTTGTATATGTTTCATTGTTTACTCCCATAACAAACATTGGAGCATCTTTTGAAGGTGCACTAATAACAACTTTTTTAGCTCCACCTTTTAAGTGTGCACTTGCTGTTTCAATTGTTGTAAAAACTCCAGAACATTCTAAAACGTATTCCGCACCTACTTCTCCCCAAGGAACCATTGCAGGATCTTTTTCATTAAATACTTTTATTCTATGACCATCCACTACTAGTTCATTACCTTCTACGTGGATATCACTTGAATTTTGTCCATGTATTGTATCATGTTTCATCATGTATACCATATATTCAATATCGATGAATGGATCATTGATTGCAACAACCTCAACATCTTCTTTATCAAAAGATGCTTCAAATGATAAACTACCAATTCTACCAAAACCATTAATACCTACTTTTACTGACATAATAATACTACCTCCTTAATTTAACTTTCTTTATAAATTTTATACTATTAGAATTTCTTTTGCAATATTTTTTATACATATATCATACAAAACATTAGTATAAAAAATAGAAGGCAAGATTAAATCCTGCCTTTTTCTTCTATTCTTTCAAATCCATTATTAATGCTTTTCAAGGTACCAAGCATTATATTTATAAGTTCTAATACATAAGTAAAATATTTATAATATTTTTCAGCATTAATAATGCATCCCTGAGGCAATGTAACGTGAACTTTTTTGTATAATAAATCATATTGAAATTTACATCCATTATATTCGGCCTTCCATGTTCCATCGCAATCAACCTGAAATTCTCCTAAGGGATTAATATGTACATAACGAACAATCCTATTATGATCAATACAAACTTTTTGCATTCCCATTAGCCTTTCATTCATAGAAACAATCGTTAAATCGTATGAATTTATGTCTACAGGCAATAAGTATATCCACTCCATCACTTTAGCTATCATATCCCAAGATTCAAGTTCATCAATATACTTTTTAACGTAGCTATACAATTGTGTATTAAATCTTTCCAAATTAATTGAAATAAATGTTGGCTTATTTCCAATCATTATCTTATTTTCTATTGCATCAGCAACAAATTGTATGTTATTGATCAATTGAGCACATTTCTCCATTAATATGCCATTTTGAATATAAAAAACATATTCATTTTTTTCAATGCATAATTTGCATTTTGGCTTCTCAAGAAGCAAAAGTTCAAGAAATGCAATTTGTTGATTAGTCAATATCAAACGAAAAAACTGTGTGTCTTCCAGCATTATTTTTTGAATTTCACTGTGTGTAATAGAAATTACAGCATCCATCAGCTCATCAAAATCAATTCCGTACTTATCCATCCATTCTTGAATTATTTTAGCAGAATAGCTTTCTACTTCAATTACAGTCGGTGTATTTTTGTTTTTGGTACTTAAATTACTTTTGCACCCCATATAATACTTATACACAAAAATCCCTCTCCTTCATAATTATGAAACGAGTCTACTATATAATAAATTAAAGATAGATTATATAAAAATTATTATATTGTCAATATTTTTTCACTTTGTTTCAATATTGATTGTTTTATTATCATAGTCATATGTTATTGTAACATCAAAGAAATCTTCTATCATTTTGATGGTCCATTCCGAAGGTATTTGATTTCCTTTTATTTTTTGGAATAAATGACGATTATGATAATAAATTTTTCCATGATAATTAAAACTGTATAGTTCTTCCGTTGGCAGATATTTAATTTCATTAAAACAATTCATCAATTCTATAATATTATGAATATTAACAACGTATTCCATTGTATCATAATGCAATATCGCATGATTATTAAAATGAATTCCATTCACCGAATTTATTGAACAAGAACCATTTACGAATAAAACTAACTCATCAGGTCTATGATAAGTTTGCATTTCTACAGTTGAGACATTTTTATCTATTATGTCATTATCAAACAAATAGGTAATATATTTTACCTTTATTTTATTTTTAAAATAATTAATATCATAGTAATTGTATTCATAATAGTAAATTTTTTCTTGGAATTCGTTTAAATAAATGTTCACAGCAAAATTTATTGCTTCATTTCCAAAATCTTTTTGGCATCTCCTCTCCAAGTATTTCATTAACGGTATGATATCTTTTTCAATTGCCAAGTCTAGCTGGTGGTATTCCTTTAACTCAATACCAAAATCAAATCTAAAATAATCTCCTCCATTTAGTTTGGTAGTATACTCTTTATAAATGATATTTTGTATATCATTTTTGGTAATGTAATCTAGAACATATTCTTTGTACAAATAAGAACTATAATCTGTATAAATAGAAGAACCTTTCTTATATACATTAAAAATGTTTCCTTTTTGGTCTTTCATTTGATATAAGCCATTAGGTGTTATTTCTCGTTGAGTATCAATCTTAGGGGAAACTACTTCAAATTTTCCTTTAAATTGATAATTCATTTTTGCCAAAATATTAAAAGTTGCATTATCCTGTTTATATTCTCTCATAGATTGTATGATTGGACGAATGATAAATATGGATACCAAAATGAGTAAGAAACAAATGATTCCTTTTTTCTTTAAATCTGCTTTACGTTTGATCATCATTTTTTTATTTCTTTCTTCTTCTCTAATAAACCTTTCTTGCTCTTTTAGTTCATTGTAGTACTGCGTAAAGTCTTTTTGATGATTTTGGTTTTCTTCCATAAATATCACCTCCATTTCTCTATTGCAAAATAAGTCGAGTATTTCTCTCACTCGACTTATTTCATCCCTTTATTAATGACTAGAATGAAGATCATATTCTCCAATATTCGGTTCTATAAAGATAGAATCATCAACATTACCAAACTCATATTCATATTTCGTTGTTTTTCCATCTTCTCTTAAAAATTGTAAACCAGTTTCTTTATCGACATAAGCTATACAATCTTCTTCTATATCATACAAGAAACTTCCACTTAAGAAATTTTTAATAATGAAACATTCTTTACCCTCATATTCACTCTTCTTAACTCTAGCTAAAAAACATGCAAGAAAAGTATCCCATGCACTATCTGTTTCTAATCCATTTGTAACTGCAAAATTAGGGGAACCTCCAACATCTAATTGAGCTGTCTTTGTGCTAGGTGTCTCAGAAAAGAAATCTACTCTTTTTCCATTATCATAGGTTAATAATTTAATCACTTCACCGCTTTGATTGGTATTTACAATTAAAAATGCTCTTTTATCCTCTTTTCGATAAAAATCAAATTCATTATGTCCTGCCTCATCATCATAAGAAGTTTTAATATGATAATTCGTGATTTCTTCATATTGCTTTACTGTTCTTTGTAAATTTGAAATAATGATAAAGTTTCTTACCATGTGAAACAATATGCCTAAAATTCCAATAACTAATACAATTAAAATAATAATAAGCACTTTTTTTATTGTTTTTTTCTCTTCCATGTTTACCACACTCCTTATTCTAAGTGTGCAACCAAGCTATCATGAGTTCTCCAACTTTTAGATCTTTGGCTTTGCGTCATAAACTTTCGTCTATTTTGCCTTTTAACATATATCACTATTATATCACATTTTACATAATTTATCAAGTTTTGTGAAAAGTTACCTTCTTTTTTAATGTAGGTTTGTCAAACATATGTCACACTTTCTTAGAAATGTCTATATTTGAAATACCTTTTTTCATATACTAGCTCCACTATGCCTGAAATTTAGCCAATTTTTCATTTGGACTCATCCAATTTAATGGTCTCATTGGAA
>JAFUGH010000043.1 GCA_017469465.1 Clostridia bacterium
AATGGGTGCACAATGGGGACGTCCATTAAATGTGCATTCAGCCAAAATCCTCCGTCCCTATTGGTCGAAAATCCTCCGTCTCCGTCCTCAATGGCCTTTCCGACAAATTGTAATTTTCTTATTTATAGTAGTTCCTTTATTTTCGCTTCGATTTTTTCTGGTGTTATAGTAGGTTCAAATCTATCAATAACATTTCCATCTCTATCAACTAAAAACTTTGTAAAATTCCATTTGATATTTGCGTTGTTTTTGTAATCAGGATCCATTTTTTTGACAATAGGTGCCAATATCATTCCTTTTAGATCAAATCCTTCAAACCCTTTTTGAGATTTTAAATATCCAAATAGTGGTTCCTCATTTTCTCCATTTACATCTACTTTTTTAAATTGATCGAATTGCGTTTTATATTTGTAAGTACAAAACTCATGTATTTCATCATCATTACCAGGTGCTTGATTTCCAAATTGATTACATGGAAAATCTAAGATTTCTAAACCTTGATTATGATATGTTTCATAAAGCTTTTCCAAGCCTTCATATTGTGGGGTAAATCCACAACCAGTTGCAGTGTTTACAATAAGTAATATTTTTCCATGATATTGAGACATAGGTATTTCATTACCTAGTCTATCCTTAATTGAATAATCATAAATAGACATTTTTAGACCTCCTATAATTATATTTTGTACAATTATATTGTGCACAATATAATTTGTCAATGCATCAAAATGTGAAATTTGTATGGATAAATACATGCTAAAAATAATGATATAATTGAATACAAAAACTTCCTTTGGAAATAATTTAAATATAACAATATAAAAGGAGGTTTTTGATTTGATTAAAAAAGTAGAAATATGTGGTGTAAATACCTCCAAATTACCTGTGCTTAGCAATGAAGAAAAGGAAAAATTATTTATCAAGATAAAAGCAGGCGACAAAAAAGCAAGAGAAGAATTTATTAATGGTAATTTGAAGCTTGTTTTAAGTGTTGTTAGGAAATTCAATAACCGTGGAGAAAATGTTGATGACTTATTTCAAGTAGGGTGTATAGGATTAATAAAAGCAATAGATAATTTTGATTTATCTCAAAATGTACTGTTTTCCACTTACGCAGTACCAATGATTATTGGTGAGATAAGAAGACATTTGCGAGATAACAATTCCATAAGAGTTAGTCGTTCACTTCGAGATATTGCGTATAAAGCTTTACAAGCAAGAGAACTATTAACTAGTAAGAATAATAGAGAACCAACTATAGATGAAGTATCAAAAGAAATTGGAATATCAAAAGAAGATATTGCTAATGCATTAGATGCAATTCAAGATCCTGTTTCATTGTATGAACCAATATATAATGATGGTGCAGATAGTCTTTATTTAATGGATCAGATTGGAGATAATAAAAATATTGATGAAAATTGGATTGAAGATATATCAATTTGCGAGGGATTAAAAAAATTAAATAGCAGAGAACAAATGATTATTCGAAAAAGATTTTTTGATGGAAAGACTCAAATGGAGGTCGCAGAAGAAATTGGAATATCGCAGGCTCAAGTATCAAGATTAGAAAAATCAGCGCTATTTCATATGAGAAGAAATATATAAATTTTAAAAAGCAAGGTTGACATAAACTTAAAACAGTGGTAATATAATAAAGGTTCACAAATATATTAGGAGGTTTCGTATGAAGTATCCGTATACTCCCGTGTTACACGCACCTGCCCTATGTACGATTGAGGTTAACGGACGAGAGGTAAAAGTTAACTGGATGGATGCAGCCAAGTATCAAAAATACCTGAGTCCTGAAGATATGGGGATGGACGATGTTATGAATGGTCTGAAACGTTTTTTTAGATGCGTTTTGCATTGGGAGGAAAACAAAATGAAGCGGAAGTGGGTTGCTATAAAAATTTTGAAAACAGTTAAGGAAAGAAATCCTGAGCTGTACCACTTCTTAACGGAATAACTACATGCTGCTTGATAAAAAGTTTTATCAAGCAGCTTTTTTATACAATAGGAAAGCTAAATTATTACCTAAATTCTTTTCTGGTATTTACGAATAATTACATTAGAAAGTGAAGCAATCTAAAAATCAAAAATCTTTGATTTTTAGATTTTCATTTTTCTTATTTTATAGATGAATATATATTATAGATGTCTTTCATCAAATAATTTTCATTGTACGTTGACCAAATGTTTTAATTTTGATATATTGAATGTGAAAAAAATATGAGAAAGGAGAAGCAATTCAATTAATGTTTAAATGTTTTAAACGAATTTGAATGCATGTAATAATATGAAATCAGATATCGAAATTTCTCAAGAGGCAAAACTAAAAAGTATTAATGACATAGCAAGTAGCATTAATATAGAAGATAATTATATAGAACAATACGGAAGATATAAAGCAAAAATAGATTTATCATTATTAAAGGAAAAAGAGAATAAAAATGGAAAATTAATTTTAGTGACGGCCATAAATCCAACGCCCGCAGGAGAGGGAAAGACAACAACTTCAATTGGTCTTGCGGATGGATTAAGAAGATTAGGTAAAGATGTTGTATTAGCACTTCGTGAACCTTCTTTAGGACCTGTGTTTGGAGTAAAAGGTGGGGCGACAGGTGGTGGATATGCCCAAGTTGCACCAATGGAAGATATTAATTTACACTTTACAGGTGATTTTCATGCAATTGGTGCAGCAAACAATTTATTAGCAGCGTTGATTGATAATCACATATACCAAGGAAATGCATTAAACATTAATCCACAAAAAATAACGTGGAAAAGATGCGTGGATATGAATGATAGACAGCTTCGAAAAGTAATAGACGGAGTTGATAGCGGTACTAATGGCGTTGAACGTTTGGATGGTTATGACATAACAGTAGCTTCGGAAATAATGGCTATATTTTGTCTTGCAGATTCAATTAAGGACTTGAAAGATAGGCTAGGGAGAATAGTAATTGGATATAATTATGATGATAAACCAGTTATGGCAAGTGATTTAAAAGCGGAAGGAGCAATGACAGCCTTACTTAAAGATGCATTTAAACCAAACTTAGTGCAGACTTTAGAAGGAACGCCGGCATTTGTTCATGGCGGACCATTTGCTAATATAGCGCATGGTTGTAATTCGTTAATTGCGACTAAAATGGCTATGCATGTTGCAGATTATGTTGTAACAGAAGCTGGATTTGGGGCAGATTTAGGTGCAGAAAAATTTTTAGATATCAAGTGTAGAGTGGGTAAAATAGTTCCATCGGCAGTTGTAATAGTTGCTACAATAAGAGCACTAAAAATGCATGGTGGTCTTGCAAAAGGAGAATTGAAAAAAGAAAACTTACAAGCTTTGGAGAGAGGGATTCCTAATCTACTAAGACATATTTCAAATATGAAAAATATTTACGGTTTACCAACAGTTGTCACATTAAATAAATTTGTGACTGATACGGAAAATGAAGTTAATCTTGTAATAAACAAATGTAAAGAACAAGGAATTAATGTTATACTATCAGAAGTTTGGGAAAAAGGCGGAGAAGGAGGAAAAGAACTTGCTCAAAATGTTTTAAAGTTATGCAATGAACAAAATGATTTTGATTATAGCTATGAATTATCTAATAATATAGAAGAAAAAATCGAAGATATCGTCAAAAAAATATATGGAGGAAAGGAGATAGAAATATCAGAACAAGCTAGACAACAAATTTCAAGAATAACAAAACTAGGCTATAGTGGTTTACCAGTTTGCATTGCAAAGACTCAATATAGTTTTTCAGATGATCCGCAAAAGTTGGGTGCGCCAAATGATTTTAAAATAACAGTAAAGGAGATTAAATTAGCGGCTGGTGCTGGATTTATAGTTATTATTACAGGAAATATTATGACTATGCCTGGACTTCCAAAAGTTCCAGCAGCAGAAAAAATAGATGTAGATGATGATGGAAAAATTGTAGGATTGTTTTAAGAACGAGCACTAATGTAATTGTAATAGAGTAACAACCAGAATAAAACTTACATATTATATCTATATGTAAGTTTTATTTTATATTTAATAGGAAAACGATAAAAATTTATGATGCTAGAGCTTCTTTTTTTTTATAATATTAGGCAATTAAATGAAATCATATTACATAAGAATAATAATATAGGAATATAAATGAATGATGGAGGTGTATTATGGGGAGAGCGTTAACCTTTAAACAAAAGGAAGTAATTAATTTATCAGATGGAAGAAGACTAGGTTATGTTCAAGATGTTGAAGCAAACTTTGATACTGGAGAAATAACAGCAATAGTAGTTCCTGGTACAAGTAAGATGTTTAGTTTTGGTGGAAAGAATGATATCATTATTCCTTGGAAACAAATCAAACGAATTGGTGATGACATTATATTGGTAGAAATATAGATTTTTACATGTATGAAGAGTCAAGAAATAAATGATTAATGATGTAAAGCCTAGAAGGTTAACAAAATAAAGCTCAGTATTTTCAATGCTTTTACGGATGGTAAAAAATACTTAAAAAAACTTCAAAAAATTAATAAATTTTTTGTTGACTTTTGTCATAGACCGTGCTAATATAGGAATTGTCGACAGCGACAAAAGAACTGAAAAAATAAGCGAAAAAATATTTAAAAAAATATTAAAAAGTTGTTGACAGATTATTACATCCCTAGTATAATACAAAAGTCGTCAGGAGATGACGAAAGCACATTGAAAAGTAAACAATGAGTAAATAAGAGAAACCAAGCGAATTGTAGAGGAGCACAGAGTGCTCCATATACAAGGTACTATTATAGTACAATAAATCGAATGTAGAGGCGAACAAGATTCGCAATACGAAAAGATAACGAATGAGTTATATTAAACATCGAATTAATTAGCGAAAGCTAATCGATAAATTAATTTGAGAGTTTGATCCTGGCTCAGGAGAAACGCTGGCGGCGCACATAAGACATGCAAGTCGAACGGAACTTAGTCGA
>JAFUGH010000044.1 GCA_017469465.1 Clostridia bacterium
GGGGCTGTAAAAAAAGTCCCAAGCAAAAATGCGTGAAGAAATTTCACGCATTTTTTAAAAGAAAAAGGCTGCTAATAGTGAAACTAGCAGTCTTTTCTGGTATAATTAATATATGAAAAATAACATTCATACCAATAGAAATTGTACACCAAAACAATTAAAATTACCACTAGAAATTGAAAGAATTATTGAAATTTCTGATCCAGTATATAGTTTTAGTGAAATTATGGACTGTATTGACCTAACACCATACTTTGCAGATAAGAAAGGCTGCAAAACAGGTCGCCCAAGATATAGTTACACAAAATTGCTAAAAATAGTACTGTTTGCATTTATGGAAAACGGATATGTTGCACTACGTGGAATCGAAAAATTATGCAAGACAGACATTAGATATATGTGGCTCTTAGATGACATGCCTGCTCCAACATTTGTAACAATTGGAAATTTTATCAAGGACTGTTTAACAGCAAAGATTGAAGATATCTTTTTAGCAATCAATAAAGTAATATTTGAAAAAGAGCATGTAGACTTAACTCATACGTATATAGATGGTACTAAGATTGAAGCAAATGCAAATAAATATACATGGGTTTGGAAAAAATCTAGTGTTAAAAATAGAGATAAAACTTTTGAAAAAATATCTAAACTAATTGACGAAATTAACGTTGAAGATTTAGCATGTTTGCAAGTGAAAATAGAAAAACGTAATGAGTATGCTATTGAGTATTTAGAAGAAATTCTAAGAGAATATCAGAACTTGTTAAACATTGATGTAAAAGCTCTTGTACATGGTCCAGGTAAAAGAAAAACGAATTATCAAAAAAGATACGAAACGATAGTAGAATATAAAAATAAATTAATTAAATATGCTGAACATATTAAAATTTGTGGCGAAAAGAGAGGTAGTTATTCTAAAACAGATAACGATGCTACTTTCATGAGAGTAAAAAGAGATTACATGGGAAATGACCAACTTCTTCCTGCATACAATATGCAAATCGCTGTCTGCGACGAATACATTGCTACACTCAATATTGAGCAATATGCTGCAGATACAGATTGTTTTATACCACTTATGGAGAAATTCAACAATCGATATGGAATGTATCCAAAATACCCAGTTGCAGATGCTGGTTATGGTTCGTTTAACAACTACATATATTGTCAGCAACATGGTATGGAAAAGTTCATGAAATTTAGTATGTTTGAGAAAGAAACGAAGGACAAGAAGTATAGGGATAACCCATATAGAGCAGTTAACTTTTCTCAAGATGAGAATGGTACACTAGTTTGTCCAAATGGTAAGAGGTTTCATTTTAAATACGAAACACATGTAAAAGGCAATAACTATGGTCGTACAGAAGAAATCTACGAATGTGAAAGCTGTGAAGATTGTCCATACAAGAAAGATTGTTGTCCAAAAACTAAGAATAATCGAACAATAAAATTAAATCGTGAATTAACAGCTATGCATGAAGAAGTTTTAAAAAATCTTTGTTCCATTCATGGTGCTTTACTGTGCATGAATAGGAGTATTCAAGCGGAAGGAACGTATGGCGTCATAAAATGGGATAAGTCATATAAAAGGCTTCGTAGAAAAGGATTTGAAAACGTGTTTCTTGAATTTATGCTTGTTGCTTGTGGATTTAATTTATATAAATATAACAATAAGAAGAATAGACTAGCAAATTGTGCTTAAGTACTTAGCTTATTGAAATTTAAGGTGTGAAATTTGCACACCTTAGCTTTGCTATACCTGAAAATAAGGATTTTTTTTAAATTATACATTGAAAAAAATTTTAAGTTAAAAAATAAGATTTGCGTCATTACCTGACACAAATCTTATTTTTCCTAGGGACTTTTTTTACAGCCCCTTTTATTGTTAAGTGCTAATTGCAATATCGCACATGGCGATGACACTTTCTTTTGTTTTAGCTCTTACAAAGAATAGACCGTTGTGACAAAAAATTGCATCTGCAATTCCAGATATTTTAGGTAAATTGTTAGTCTGACCAGCCCACTTTTTTGGAAAAGGAATTCTTTGCTTAAATTTTTCTTCTAAGCTTGGTGGCACGCTTTGTGCCGCCCAACCACCAGTAGGATACTTAAAAATAACAAAATCAATATTACCATTATACTCTTTATTAATGGTAGTTATTGTTTCGAGCCAAGGAAAGGTTTGTGAAGGTATTTCTAAAATTTTACTTGAAGTATTCGTTTTAAACTGGTTTAAAATGTAGTAATAGCTGGTTATTTTATCAATTTCAGTTAGTAGTAATTGGTTTAAAACAGAAATAGATATTTCAAGCACAGATTGAAAACAGGTATTATAGCATAATGGAGTATTACTATTTCGCCAATTAGGTAAAAAAGATGCTATAAAGCTCATAGGTGTGATATTGGCAGGTATTCCATTATCAATCTTGTCTATTTCTTGAATTATTTTGTTATCAAATGATGTGAAAATTGCTTCAATCTCCGAATCAGTAATAACGGAGCTAAAATTAGTAATTGATAAAAGTCGTATGATGTCTTTCCCATTGTATTTCCAAAATAGTCCTGAACTAGCATAGGGAATTCCATTCTCTCTTTTACCATTTCCTCCAATTTGATGATGGTCGTATTTCCCACCACCAATATCAACCAATAGGTCACATTTCGATAATTCATCTAAATCTCTGCTCCGAATAATTGCAATTGATTTACTAGGATTCATAATACAGAACAATGCACATGCAACCACATCATCTTCGTGAAAAATACCAGAATGAGTACCAATTGACAATTCGTACTTGTAATTGTCACCAAGCTTATCAGAAACAGAAATATCTTGTTTCATATCGAGAACCTCCTTAAATTTTTTCTAACACATTATATCACGCAAATTAACATAATTCAATTGAAAAATAATAATTTTATGATATAATATATTGTTGAAAAGAGGCTAAATAT
>JAFUGH010000003.1 GCA_017469465.1 Clostridia bacterium
TGGCTGAATGCACATTTAATGGACGTCCCCATTGTGCACCCATTGTGCATTCAGCCAAAATCCTCCGTCCCTATTGGTCGAAAAAAAGCCAAAATCCTCCGTCCCTATTGGTCGAAAATCCTCCGTCTCCGTCCTAAATGGCCTAACCGACAAATTGTAATTTTAAAAAAATAAGAAAGAGTGAGATATATGATAGAATTAAAAAATGTTTATAAATCATATGTTATGGGAAAAAATGCAGTAGAGAATATTAATTTGACAGTAAATGATGGTGAAATTTTTGGCTTCTTAGGTCCAAATGGAGCTGGTAAAACGACCACAATAAAAATGATAACAGGGATTTTAAAACCAACAAGTGGGAAAATTTTAATTAGTGGAAAAGATATAGAGAACGAATCAATACAAGCAAAGAAAAATTTTGGATATATACCTGATAATCCTAATATGTTTCTGAAATTAAAAGGGATTGAATATTTAAATTTTATAGCAGATGTATATGATTTATTACCTGCTTATCGAAAACAAAAAATAGAACAATTAAGTGAAAAATTCGAAATGATAAACAATTTATCTAGTAAAATATCTGACTATTCACATGGAATGAGACAAAAAATATTTATTATGGGAGTATTACTTCATGAACCACAAAATTGGATTATGGACGAGCCAATGACAGGACTTGATCCGAAAGGTTCATATTTACTCAAAGAATTAATGAGAGAACATGCTAATAAAGGAAATGCAGTATTTTTTTCTACTCATATTTTAGAGGTCGCAGAAAAAATATGTGATAAAATTGGAATCATAAATAATGGTAAGTTAGTGGCAGTACGGAAGTGTAGATGAAATAAAAAATAAATTTAGTAAAGATGAATCTTTGGAAAATATATTTTTGGAGATAACCGATAATGAAGAAAATAATTAGTTTAATAAAAATTCTTTTTAAAGTTAATATTAATACTTCAAACGAAAAAAAGAAAAAAAATAAAATAGTTTTATTAATTGGCTTTGGCTTATATATATTAATTATTTTTGCAAACTTTTGGAATATGTTCATTGATCCATTAAAAGAAATAGGAAAAGCAGAAGTTGCAATTAATTTAATAATCAATATGTCATCAGTATTAGTATTTATGACAAGCATAACTTACATTGTCAATTTATTATATTTTACAAATGATATGGAAAACATTATACCATTTCCTTTTAAACCACGAGAAATTTTTGTTGCCAAATTAGTAATTGCCTATATATATGAGTTAATGATAGCCACAATGTTGTCGTTACCTGGCTTTCTGGTGTATGGATTTGAATTGGGAAAAGGAGTAATCTATTATATATATGCAATAATAGTATACATGCTGATACCAATTGTACCAATCATTGTTTTAACAATATTCTACACAATTTTTATGCAATTTTTTAAAATGAATCGATATAAAAATTTTTTTAAAGTATTTAGTACAGTAATTATATTAGTTGCTATTGTAGGATTTCAAATTCGCTTGAATGCTAATATGATGGAAAATGGAAGTTATGACGGCTTTTTTATTTTAAACATATGCAATCAATTAAAAATGTATGCCCCGTATTATTTGAAGGTTGCATACAGTGTTTTTGAAAATCAAGGAAACTTTTCTTCACTAATCTCAATCATTTGGTTTGTAATAATTAATATAGTAATTATTACAACAACGGTTTTCGGCTTTGAAAAACTCTATATGAGAGCGATATATAATAGTTCAGATAGTGCTTTAAAAGTAAAAAGACAAGGAAAAATATTTTATAAGAAAAGAAGCGTATTCTTCTCAATAGTGAATATAGAGATAAAAAAATTGTTTAGAAATATTACTTTCTTCATTCAAACTGTATTACCAACGTCGCTGATGCCTGCAATAATTTTAGTTACAATGCTTTCTTCTAAATCGGTAAGCAATGAGATTGATATCAATTCTAATCAAATTATTAAAATGATGTTTGCGTATTTGATATTGCAATTTTTTATGATGATGAATCAAATATCTTCAACTGCAATATCTAGAGATGGAGGAGAAGAAGCTAGTTATGTGAAATCATTGCCAATATCAAAAATGAAAATGATAGATGCAAAAGCAATGCCTAGTATATATGTTGGCATGTTTAACCTATGTCTAGCTATGATATTTAATTATCTTATATTTGATTTGAGTTGGATTGAGGTAATACAAGTAATTATTGCAGGAGTATTGCTAAATTTTATTCAATCATATCTATTTTTAATTATTGATTTCAGAAAACCAAAACTTAATTGGGAATCTGAAGTAGCTGTCGTAAAACATAATATGAATGTATTGAAGTCAATTATGATATGGTTTGGGGTAATTATATTTACTGCTGTAATCGGAAATATATTTTTAATAGTAAATGGTATTTATTTCTCATATGCCTATATTTTACTATTAATACTGGCTTATGTGTTGATTAGAAGATACTTGAAGCAAAATTCCGAAAAATTATACGAAAAGATATATTAATATTTTTAATTCAAACAAATTTTAATTAATGCGAGTGCTAACATGTGTAATGGATAGAAGGCGTAGAAGAAGTACTTCGATTTATTACCTTTCTTACCATTATATAGAAGTATTGGAATTAGAGCTGCAAGAGCTGGCAAATTAAATGTTGAATTACTAATGTAACAAAATGATATGACTAGTATAGAATAAAAGATGGTAATACCATATTTTTCCTTTCTAAAATAATAAAATGATATAATCATCAGTACCCCATACCATTTGTATTCCATTGGAACTATAATGGAAAGTAAAATAATGAAGCCTATGCTTATAAATTTAAGCCAAGGCTTTTTTATTCTATCTAAGCAATAAAGAGCAAGTAACCCCAAAGTTAGAGTTGCACCTATATTTAGCAGAGGTGCAGGTTTAACAAGGGAGACTTTTCTTAAAAAATAAAAAGGAATCTGGGAAATAATAGTAAAAATAATCATTCTTATAATATATTTTTCTTTATGGCTTGTTTTATCAAAACCGACACTAGCTTGAAAGGCAAAAATAGGAAACGCAAGTCTTCCAATAGCTCTAAGAATGGATATCTTAGGAAAGAAAGAAATACCAATATGATCAATTAGCATAAAAATACAAGCCATAACTTTTAAAACGAAAGATGACACAATGAAACCTCCTGGTAACGTGATAATATCAGTAAGACGCTCACCATAACTCCTTTAAGGCTGAAAATGATGATTACTGTATTTTATATTGTAATACAAAAATTTCTATTGCGCAAATTCTTTTAATTGTGTATAGTGTAGTTGAAGAGGATGATTTTTAATCAGGCATAAAGGAAGTTGGGATACAATTTACATTCATGTATGATATTTTCTGCATTTAAGGAGGAAAAAATATGAATGGTGAAATCGTAGTTTACACTGGTCCTATGTTTGCTAGCAAATCTGGTAGATTAATTAATATGTATGAAAAATGTAAGTATGCTAAAAGAAATGTTCTTGCTTTTAAGCCTAAGATGGATAATCGATTTGGAGAAGACGTAATTGTTGCAAGAAAAATTGAAACTACTATACCAGCGATTAATATTCTAAACGTAGCGGAACTTTTAAATTATGATGCAGAAATATACATAATAGATGAATTTGAGTTCCTTGAAGGTGACGTCTCTATTATTCAGGATATGGCGAATGAAGGAAAAATATTTCACATTGCAGGACTAGATATGACAGCTGAAGGCAAACCTTTTGGTCTGATGCCTGATATTCTTGCTATTGCAGATCAGGTGATGAAAGAAGTCGCGTCTTGTGTTGATTGCGGTAGTTTCAGAGCTACGCATTCTTTTTATCTTGGCAGAAAAAATAAAGATATTGTTATTGGAGATAATGAATATATTGCTCTTTGTAGATCTTGTTGGGCTAAAAGAATGCATTTAAAAAAGAAGGGAATTATATGACAAAATTTGAATTAAATGAAGAAAACTTTGAACTTGCCCACATTTTTGAATGTGGGCAATGCTTTAGATGGAAAAAAGAAAAGGATGGAACTTTCATCGGAGTAATCAAAGATGGAGTTGTTTCGATAAAAAAAGAGGGATTGATTTTTTCCATAGAAAGTAATATAGAAAAAGAAAAAATAAAGGATTATCTTGACTTAAGTACAGATTATACTCGAATCAAGAGAACTTTGAGTAAAAATGATGATAACATGAAGCTTGCTTCAGAGTATGGATATGGAATTAGAATATTAAATCAAGATCCTTGGGAAATGTTAATTAGCTATATTATATCTGCCGCAAATAATATACCAAGAATTTCAAAAACAATAGAAAATATTTGTAAAGTATACGGTAAAAAGATTGAATTCAAAGGAAGTACCTATTATTTATTTCCAACACCTCAAGAACTTTCCAGAGCATCAATACAAAATTTAAGAGACTTAAATCTTGGTTTTAGAGATAAATATGTATATGGAGCAACGCAAATGGTACTTAAAGGTGAACTTGATTTGGAAAAAATTAAATTATTGCCTTATGCAGAAGCTAAAAAAGAATTGATTAAGGTACCAGGAGTAGGTGAAAAAGTTGCTGATTGTATTTTATTATTTTCAATGAAGAAAAAAGAGGCATTTCCAGTAGATACTTGGATAAAGAAAGTAATGATGGAGCTATATGTAGATACGAAAGACGTAAAAAAAATATCATCTTATGCGGAAGCCAAATTTGGAAAGTATGCAGGAATAGCACAACAATACCTGTTTTATTGGAAACGTGAAAATGCATAAATTTTTTAAAAATGGAAATAAAAATGTCGCATAGCAATATATGTAGTTACATCGAATAATATAACTATAAATAACTAAGCGACAGTATCTATTGAATTAAAAATTTATTCGTGATTAGATAGTAATGTTCCGAAAAAGTCCATCAATAATCCACCAATAACAAATTGAGCAAATGTAACAATGGAGGTATATACTAAAGTAGTTCCAATGTTGTATGTGGCAACTTTATTTAAATATATTTGATTATATGCAATTACAGCCATACCCATCATACATAAAATAAATGAAAAAGTACAACCACCCTTGATAACGTTTTTTGAAAAATTATTCATTGAATTTAGACGTTCAAAAATTTTATGTAACATAATAATCATCTCCTTGTCTTTACATAAATTATAACACTAATTGAGAGAGTTGACAAGTGAAAAATGTCTTAAAATGCTTGATACAACTGAAATTGATGGTAAAAAGCATACGGAAGATTGAAGTTTACAAAATCAATTATTTTTTTAAAATTTTTTATGATACATAATAGCAAAATATGTATAATAACTGTATATCACTACGGAACTGACAAGTTTTAATGTTTTTAAACAAATAGAAGAGGATGACCTGAAAATGAAAAACACCCTAAATGTTAAATATATTCTTAACATTCAGGGTGCATTTTAATAAAGTTCATTTTCTATAATTCTACATCTTTATTTTATCGTATTAAGTTCTTTTGCTAAGCTAGATTTCTTTCTAGATGCTGTGTTATCTTTTATAACACCTTTATCAGCAGCTTTATCTACTGCTTTAGTAGCAATTTTAAAAAGTTCTACGGCTTTATCTTTTTCATTTGCTTCAACTGCAGCTCTAAAGTTTTTTACTGCTGTTTTATAAGCTGTTTTAATAGAAGCATTTTCTTTTGATCTTGTTTCTATAGTTTTTACTCTTTTGATAGCTGATTTAATATTTGGCATCTGTAGCACCTCCTTTTGCTCATTTACTAAACTTACGTAAGGTAGTTTAGCATAATTTGTAACAAAATGCAAGGAAAAAATTGAAATTCGAATGATAATTTATTATTGACAATTATCAATTTCTTAAGTATAATATCCTTGTTACTTAGGGAAGCAATAGGAATTGATTACATAATGACAAAAATGGATGACTTCGGAAGGAGGGAAAGAAATGTCTGGAATTAAAGTAAGAGAAGATGAATCTATAGATAATGTTTTAAGAAGATTTAAAAGAGACTGTGCTAGAAGCGGAGTTTTACAAGAGGTTAGAAAAAGAGAACATTATGAAAAACCTAGCGTAAAAAGGAAGAAGAAATCTGAAGCTGCTAGAAAAAGAAAATATTAATACTTGTAGGGCGAATTTTTCATTCGCCCTATTGTTTTAGGAGGTATTTTTAATGTTAAAAGAACAATTATTACAAGATTTTAAAGAAGCAATGAAAGAAAAAAATGAATTAAAGAAAAATACGATAATGATGGTTAGAGCTGCGATACTTCAAATTGAAAAGGATACACAAAAAGAAGTTTCGGACAATGAGATTTTGGAAATATTGTCGAAGGAAATTAAAAAGAGAAAAGATTCACTAGAAGATATTTTAAAAAGTGGAAGGGAAGACTTGATTAGTCAAGTGAATGAAGAAATGAGTATTATTAAAGCTTATTTGCCTGCAGAATTAACGGATGAGGAATTAAATCAAATAATAGATGAAGTAATTGCTCAAACAGGTGCCACTTCTATGAAAGATATGGGAAAAGTAATGCAAGCTGCGAAAACAAAGACTGCTGGTAGAGCAGATAATAAGAAAATAAATGAAATAGTTAAACAAAAGCTTTCTTGACAAACTAATGCTAAAATAGTAAGCTAGAATCAGAGATTTATATATACTTAGGGGGTTCATATGGGGATTAGTTTAAAAGATATTTTTAAAAATGATGAAGAAAAACTTGTAAAAGACAGAAGAAATACGGCAATTAGAAATATGATAATATTTTCGCTTGTGGTTGTGGTGCTTTTAATTATAACATTGACATACAAATTTTGGGGAAATGCAGACGATACTAGAAGAATAGCACTTACACAAGATATGCAATCTATTCAGTTTGCTATGAATAATAGAGTAAATTCTCGTATCAATTCTAATAGTAGTGAAAACTATCCAGGCATCAGTCTTGAGGAAGAGCCTCAAACATTAAATATCAACGGATATGAGGAAGAATATAGATATGGGTATTACTATTTAGCATCTGGAGATTTACAAGAAATTGCTACAGTATTAAATTTACCAAATGAAAGGTATTTCGTTAATTATGAAACTGGTGACGTTGTTAATGTTGATGGTGTAAAATATAAAAAGAAAAGATATCATTCTATAGATGATATAGTTGCTATTTTTAAAAATGAACCAGTTCCTTCTGATTCTGTTGTTGTTATTAATACTGCATCTGATTTAAATAAAATTAGACAAAAGCCTAGAGGATACTATAAATTGTCTGGAAATATTGATATGTCAGAATATGCTTCAGCGGAAGGCTGGGAGCCAATCCAAGAGTTTAATGGTACATTTGATGGAAGAGGGTATACAATTAGCAATTTAACTATTAATAGACCTACTAAGTCAAATGTTGGGTTATTTGGCGAAGTTCAAGGTGATGCCCAAATAAGCAATATAAATTTTGAAGATGTAAAAATTATTGGAGGAGAATACACAGGAACACTTGCAGGATATTGTAGTGGAACAATTACAAATGTTCATATTGCCAATGGGGATATTACAGGTATGAGAAGCGCTGCGGGGGCAATTGTTGGAGCTTATGGCATTTCCAAAATGAGTAATTGTACCATAAAAGCAAATGTTGACGGCGATAGTGAAGTTGGTGGAGCAATCGGTACATTATATAGTGGTATTGTAAATAGAGTTAGTTTTGATGGAAATGTTACAGCGACTAAAGATGTAGGTGGACTTGTAGGTTTAGTTAGAGTTAGTACTGCTTCGACAGAAATTAGTGAGTGCGTTGCACGTGCGGCGGTTAATGGAAAAAATAATTTAGGTGGTTTTGTTGGTGAACTTGAGATGACATCAAATAATACTATTAATGTAATTGATTCTTATGCTATTGGTTCAATTGAAACAGGAGAATCAAACATTGGAGGAATGTTCGGATACATATATGCTGCTCAAGGTACACCTACTATTAGACTTGAAAATCTATACGCAGATGTAAGTGTTGTAGTAAAAGGACAAACATCAGGTGGATTTATTGGTAATTCTGCAGTTAGTAATAGTACAACAAAGAATGCTATTGAGTGCTATTGGAAGAAAGATTTAGCACCTGGAGAAGAGCTTGAAAGTACAGGAACATATACACAAGGTTCAGAATTTACTTCTAAAGCTAAAACTCCCGTTGAAATTATGATGAGAAGAGAATATACGGATTGGGATTTTGCAAAAGTTTGGGATATTAAAGAAAGGGAAACATCTGCATTTTTAAGATGGGAAAATAATTATAAAGTGGAGGATAAAGATGCTAAAAAATAAAAATGGTATTACACTAATTGCATTAGTTTTTATGATTATTGTCATTTTAATCCTGACATCAATTTTTATTGCTACAAGTCTTAGGGCACTAAATGAGGCAAAAAATACTGAAATACAATCAGAAATTCGTGCTCTTGAAGATGCTATTTCCGAAAGATATACAAGTTATGTTAAAAATAATAAAAGTGTGAATTCTTCATTGATTGGTGCTTCACCTACATCAAAGTGGTCTTCTGAATCTGATTGCATTGAAGCAGTATTAAATACAATAGATTATAGCAAATTATCTGAAGAAGATAAAGAAAATAGAATTAATAAAATCTCGGGAGATATTGCTAGAGATTATAAGGAATATGTGAAAGTTATTTCTAAAAGAGAAGCGAATAGTTTAGGCATACAACAATTTTCTCAAGATAATGTTTATGTAGTAGATTATTATACAACCACTGCATATGGACCAATTAAAGAAGATTAGGAGATGAATGATATGAAAAAAGGTGTTAGTTTAATAACATTAGTAATAACTATTGTAGTAATTATTATTTTGGCAAGTATATCAATTTTTTCTTCGTTAGATACAATAGAACAATCGCAAGATTTAAAAAAAGAAGTTGAGTTTGAAAATGTGTGTACTTTTGTAAGAGCGATTAGTAGTAGAGCAGAAGCAGATTTAATAGAGTTAAATTTAAGTAGTAGCACTTTGGCTACTGCAACACAATTAAGTGATTTTTATGCTCCAAGTGGTGAGTTGTCTTCTGAAGAATTAAATAAAATCAATTCTGAAAATGAACGTGTAAAACAAAAGAATACACCTAAATTACGGTTTCCATTATGTTAAGGGAAAAGATATAGAAAATGATATGATTCCTGGTTTAGAGAATATTTCTTCGCTAGACAAAAGTTTTGTGACGCCTAATAAGGTAGAAAATGATTATATAATTAATTTTTATACAGGTACAGTAGTAGCAAAGGTAGCGGAAGATAAAACGATGGTACGTGGAAAAATCTTATAATAAAAAGGCAGAATAACTAATTTAATAGATATTCATTTATGCATGTTTCAGGTGACTAGTTAGCAATAACTAGTTACCTTTTTTTATTTTTTATCATACCATATATAAAGGTGGAATGAATATGTATCATTTTATTATGAATGTTTTGATATGGTCATTTTTTATTTATGGTATCATAGATTTTGTGCAAGAAGTATGGCTTGATATTTTGTATTACATAGCAAAAATACTTAAATATTTCGTGAATTTTGGAAAGTATGTGAAAAAAATATTGATAAAAGATTGATGAAAATATATAATCAAAATTAGTGAATGAAGAAGAAGAGGTGTAATTGTTGGAAATAAAAGGGCAAATCGATAATATAATATACACAAATGAATCAAATGGGTACACAGTTTGCGAATTATTAACAGATACAAAACTATTTACGGCTGTTGGCTATTTGCCTTTTGTTAATACTGGAGATGTAATAGTTGCGAATGGGGAAATGACAAAACATAATGTTTATGGAGAACAATTTAAAATCAATACTTTTGAAAAAGTCATGCCAAGTTCGTTGATGGAAATAGAAAAATACTTAGGTAGTGGAATAATAAAAGGTGTTGGACCTGTTACTGCTAAAAAAATTGTAACGAAATTTGCAGATGAGAGCATCTATGTTTTGAAATGTGAACCATATAAACTTGCGGAAATAAAAGGAATTAATATTGAAAAAGCAGATCAAATTTCAGAAGAATTTAATAAAATGTGGGAACTATGGCAGCTTGTTAGTTTTTTACAAAAGTACGATATTGGAACAGTGAATGCGAATAAAGTTTATGAGGAATTAGGTGTAAATGCATTAAACGTAATCAAAGACAATCCTTATATTTTGTTAGATATATTATATGGAGTTGGTTTTGATAAGATTGATAGAATTGCTAATGAACTGGGAATAGAATATAATTCCCCATATAGAGTTTCTAGTGCAATTAAGCATGGACTAAAACTTGCACTTAGAAATGGGCATACGTGTGTGAATGAAACTTCGTTAATGGAATTTGTTGAAAATATTTTGGGTGTAGATATTGATTTAGTAACAAATGAAATGACATCTTTAACATATTCTAATCAAATATATGTAGAAAATGATATGGTATTTTTAAAAGAATATTATGAAGCAGAAGAAAATGTTGCGAAAAAACTTGTTTCAATGTCGATGGACAAAGTAAAAAAATGTGTTAACTTAGATAAGAAAATAGAAGAACAAGAAGAACTTATCGGAATAGTTCTTTCAGATGATCAAAAAAAAGCAATAAAAATGGTATTTAACAATAAGGTCTCGATAATTACAGGTGGACCAGGTACAGGAAAAACAACAATTATAAAAATGCTTGTTAGACTTTTTAAGTATGAAAAAATGACGATTAGCCTTTGTGCTCCAACTGGTAGGGCTGCCAAAAGAATAACCGAAACAACTGGGGAAGATGCAAAGACATTGCATAGATTATTGGAAATTGGAAAAACACTTGATGATGGAATTGATCTAAATGCGAATATTTCTAAAATTTCTCAAGATGTTGTTATTGTGGATGAAATGTCTATGGTAGATATTGCGGTTATGAATTATTTAATGAAGGGATTAAAAGATTCAACAAGACTTGTTTTGATTGGAGATAGTGACCAACTTCCATCAGTTGGTGCTGGAGTGGTTTTGAAAGATTTAATTGAATCAGATATTATAAAAACAATGAAGCTTACGGAAATATACAGGCAAGCGCAAGAAAGTAAAATTGTTGTTAATGCGCACAAAATTAATAATGGAGAATGTTTAGATTTAGAAGATAACAATGGAGACTTTATTTTTGTAAAAGAAACTAATATATTGGAACAAATGATAAAATTAATTTCTGAAAGACTTCCAAAATTGCGGAAAATATGATATATTAAAGGAAACTCAAATATTAACACCAACAAAGAAAGGTCCAGTCGGCACAAAGAACCTAAATAAAGAATTGCAAAAAGTACTTAATCCTAAAAGTAGTTTAAAAAATGAAAAAGAGTTTGGCGAAACTATTTTTAGAGAAGGCGATAAAGTAATGCAAATTAGAAACAACTATGATTTATATTGGGAAAGCATTAATGGACAGGCTTATGGAAGCGGAGTTTTTAATGGTGATTTAGGAATCATTAATAAAATTCATAATAATACTATTGAAGTTATATTTGATGATGAAAAAGTTGTAAAGTATGAGTCTAATATTTTAGAAGAATTAGAACATGCTTATGCAATTACAATACATAAAAGCCAGGGAAGTGAATTTCCAGTTGTTGTGATGCCAATTACAAATGGACCACCAATGTTATATACAAGGAACTTACTATATACTGGAGTTACAAGAGCTAAAAGATTATTAATTATTATTGGAAAAGAAACTATAGTTAATTATATGATAAAAAATAATGATACGAAAAAAAGAAATACAGGTTTAAAACAAAAAATGAGTAAATATTTAGAAATGTGGAGGGGAGTTAATGAATAAGAAGTTTTTACTTTTATTAACTTTAACTTTTTGCATGATTTTTCCGACAAGTGCTTTTGCATTTTCAGACGTAAAGGGACATTGGGCGGAAAAAACAATTAATAATGCTAGTGAATATCGGTATCATTAATGGTTACTATGACAATACTTTTCGACCAAATGAATATATGACAAGAGCAGAATTAGTAACCGTTATTGATAATTTACTTGGAATTGAAAGTGAAACAGATAAATACGTATCTGATATTGCAAGTAGAGATTGGTATTATAGCAATATGAGAAAGGCAGTGTATTTTGGAATTATCCAAGGTGATGAAAAAGGAAAGGTTAATCCTAATTCAAAAGTTACTCGAGAAGAAGCTGTTGTAATAATTGCTAGGGCTTTTAAAATTGAACTTGATGAAGCATATTTTAATAGTACATATAAGGATGCTAATAGAATTTCTGAGTGGGCAAGAAAAGAGTATATGTCTTTTATTAGAAAGCAATACATTAAGGGATATGAAGATAATACAGTTAAACCCAAGAAGAATATTACACGTGCAGAGATTTTAATAATTTTAAATAGAATAATAAATAATATTTCTCCAAGCTTATATTCCGCTAAAATAAATGGTAATACTTTAATTAAAGATAGAAATGTAATAATGAATAATGTTGAAATTTTTGGCGATTTAATTGTGGGAGAACAAGCTGCTAAAACAGTAATTTTTACTAATACTATTGTGAATGGAAAGTTGATTTTATATGCACCAATAGATATGCAATCTAATACCATTGCTGTTAATGGCGAAATTGTTAAAGCTTATGAAAATAAATCGTTATCTAATTCTTACTATATCAATAAGGAATATGGACTTACGTTTCCTATTCCAGATGGTGCTACTACTTATGATGGCATGTCCGGAGATAATAGGGATTATTCGAAAAAGGATTTGATTATTGTAAATTCAGAAAAAAAGGATGAATTTTATTATCAATCAATGGAAAATGTTACTAAAAATGTACTTAAAAATATAGGGTATGATTCCATATTCTTGAAAGAGTCTAGTGGAGATATTCAAAAATATCCTTTTGAATTATATGCTGATAATGTTAGTTCACATTTGTTAATTATTAAGAGGGATAATGTAGTTTATTCAATTTTGTTTCTAAATGTTGTAAGCAATAATGTCATAGACAACGTAATTACAAATTTGAGTTTTACAAGTGGGACAAACATTACTAACCACAATACAGTGATTTATAGAAATTCTAAATTAGCTTTAAAGTTTAATTATAAGAATGGTTATGTTGGGGTTGACGATTCATATAATACTAATAATGTTTATAGTGGTGATTCAATATTTAAACTATTTATTCAAGTAAATATGATTACGGATATTAATGATTATTCGATTGAGCAAGTTAAAGCACTTTTAAAAACATTTGTGAAAAATGATGGTGAAATCGTCAATGAAGAAGTTATGAAAATTAACAATCACAATGCTATTCAATTTGAAATTAATTCTGAAAATGATAAAATAATATCTTTGTATGTTATTATAGGAAACAATTTATATAACTTTATCTTTAAAGGGGAAGCTAGAAAGGTTGAGTTATTAGGAAAAGATATGTTTAATACCATAGTCAATAGTATGGAATTTTAATGAGTAAAAGGGCCAATTTTAAAATGAGGAGGCCCTTTTATGCACTTTAAGAATCAAGCATATATCAATTTGTGTTATAGCCAAGCAATATCCATGATTATATCGCTATTCTTTCCAAAAGTTTGTGGAATTTGTAAAAAGAAAATAAATCAAAAATATACTTGTGAAAAATGTAGTAATATATTAAAATATACTATGAAAAAGGAATTATGCGTAAGAAAAATAGATTCTTATGTCGATAAATTGGTTAGTTTGTTTCAATATAAAGATTTTATTAGAAGTAAAATTTTAGAATTTAAATTTGACGGAAAGCCATACATTGGTAATACGTTTGCAGAACTCATGTGTAGTGTGATGCAAGAAAAAAATATTGTAACGGACATACTTGTTCCTGTACCGATTCATAAAAGAAGATATATCGAAAGAGGGTACAATCAAAGTGAATTGTTAGCCAAATTTATTTCTAAAAAAATGAATGTAAAGTATAATGCAAAATTATTAAAGAAAACGCGAAATAATATCGCACAAAGTACGTTAAATCGAGAAAATCGCATGAAAAATGTGACTAATGTTTATAAAGTCAATTCAAAATATAATATTTGTGGAAAGAGCGTTTTGTTGATAGACGATATTTATACTACAGGTGCAACAGCAAAGGAATGTGCAAAAGTGTTAAAGCAAAGTGGGGCAAAGGAAGTAGTATGCTTTACCGTTGCGTATAGTAAAGGTAACTATTAGGTGTAAAGATATATATATTTATATTTTTATGATAATACCCCATATGGAGGAGGATTTTTTAATGGATGAACTAGTAGAAAGTATTTTAGATTACATAAGAAAACCATACACAGATCATGCCATCATGATTAATGGTGAATGGGGAAGTGGTAAGACATATTTTTGGAACAATAAAATAAAGAATAAGATTGAGTCTATAGATATTAATGGAAAAAGATATAAAACAATTTATATGTCTCTTTATGGTATTTCGAATCTTGACGATATTAGTAAAAAAATTTTTATAGAAATGAATCCCGCACTGAATAAGTCAGTAAAGAAGATTTTAGATTCAAGACATATGTCATATATTCCTGAATATGTAAAAACGGGAATGGATATGGCTAATTCATTTGGCTTTATGCAAACTAATGAAAAGGTTGACTATAGTAAATTTTTTGACGTTGATGATAAAGTATTATGTTTTGATGATTTAGAAAGAGCTAATGTTGATGTTATTGACGTTTTGGGATATATTAATAATTTTGTTGAACATGATCATATTAAAACAATTATTATATGTAATGAAAAAGAGTTATCTAAAAAGTTAAAGAGTACAAATGTTGAAATGAAAACATTTATTGCAACATATATATTAAATCACGAAGGAAAAATTAAACCAGAGGAACATGATAATGATGACTATACCATGGATGATAGTGAATTAGAAGACAAGCCAATGGTGGAATTAATTGAAGATAAGATAGAACATATTTTTGATAAGGCGAATGATTATGAAAGAATTAAAGAAAAACTAATTGGAGAAACTTTTGAATACATACCAGAGTTTAATTATATCATTAATGGTGTATTGATGCGCTATGAAACTAATCCTAATTTAATCCAATTTTTAAGAAAAAATTCAGGATTAATTACGCAAACGTTTAATAGAAGTGGAACAAGAAATTTAAGAATTTTGAAACATGCTTTAAATGACTTTCAGAAGGTATATGAGACAACCAAAAAGTATTATCCTGATATAAATGATAATGTTTTGAAATCATTGTTGATATTTACCATAGCAATTTCTTTTGAAATAAAGGCAGGTAAAATTACCAAAGATAAATTAAAAGATATTAATTCTTTGGAAGAATATAAAACGATTTTGATTACTTCTAAATTAATCAAAGACAATAGGCAGTTTTATATTAAAGAATTTGACAGTAATTATTATTTTACTTTCAAAACAGATTATAGATTTTTTAAATTTGTTGAGCAATATGTAAGAACAAGAATTTTCGATATGAAAGTTTTTAAAGATGACATGGAAGAGATTGCTAAACAAGAATCAAGGGGAAATATTCCAAGTTATAAGAGATTACTTACAGAAGAATATTGGAAAATATCTGATGGAGATTTTAACAGAGTTACTACAGAAGCGTTAGAAGATGTAAAATCTGGTAAATTACAACTTGCAGAGTATTTTAAATTATATGTTATTTTTAATTTCTTTGTGCAAAAAGGGTTATTAGATATTGATAACGAATATTTGAAATTGACATTTATCAATGGAATGAATTTAGCTGCGGGACATTCAAACTATTGTAAAGATATAGATACTTATGTGAATGGAATAGAGTTAGATGAAGCAGACGAGAATGTCAATACGGTATATCAACATTTTGTTAATTTGAACTTGCAAACAAAAGAAAAGGAATATATTGATATTGCTAAACAATTGTTTGAAATGATTCCAGATAAAGTTGATAGAATTTCGGAACAATTTACAGAAAAATACTTAGATGTTCCTATATTTAAGTATTACAATATGACAACATTGTTTGAAAGAATACTATTACTAGAAAATGAAGACATTGTTCTTGTGAAAGATGTAATTATGGCAAGACTTATGGCACAAACAAGTTTGATAAATGAAGAAAGAAATATTAGACTCTTAAAGCAATCCATCGAAGAGTATATTAGAGGAAAAGTTCCAACGATAAAAGTGATATTACTTCAAGACTTTTTAAAAATGTTAGATTTAGTTTTGGCTAAGGCAAATGAGAAGCCAAAGAGAGGTAGAAGAAAGAAAGCTTCCGAAGAAGTATCATAATAAAAAAGCAAGAAAAAAATGAGGCAATTTCGAAGTTCAATTCAACAATGAAATTACCTCATTTTTTTGCGCCTATTCTTCCATTTGCTTGCCTAAAAATCCAGCTGCTGATTGAACTACCTTCATTTCAACTTCATTCATCTTCATGTTAGGTTGAATAGAAAGAAGCATTACTGTACCAATAGTATCTCCCTCAGCAACAATTGGATAGATTACTTGAGATGTATATTTATTATCATTCGTATCTGTAAGAAGTACTGGAACATGTTTTTCATCTTTATTCATACATGCCCATATAGATTTTTCTTCCATTAATTTCTCTATTTCTGGACTAATACTCTTTTCAAGATATTCTTTTTTAGGTGCACCAGACACAGCGATAATTGTATCTTTATCACTAATACATGCGATATGACCTGTTGTTTTAGCAAGAGTTTCAGCATATTGACTTGCAAATTCACTAAGCTCACCGATAGGTGAATATTTTTTCAAAATGATTTCTCCTTCTTTATCTGTAAAAATTTCAAGTGGATCACCTTCACGGATACGAAGAGTTTTTCTTATTTCCTTTGGAATAACGATTCTACCTAAATCATCAATTCTACGGACTACACCAGTTGCTTTCAAAATTTTCCCTCCTTTTTTTTATTATTTAATCTTATTTTTGCAAAAAAAGAAAAAAATATACATTTTTTTAATTTTCTTGCTTTATAGGAATATCATCTAAAAAGTATATATATAATTAATCAAGAGGTGTAGGTATGCGAGAAAGAGAAAGCAAAGAGAATAAACAGTCATTTATGTTAGGAGTTATGTCTTTATTTATTGCTCAAATAGTGGTTAAACTTTTAGGATTAGTATATCGATTAGTTATTACTAATATTGATGGCTTTGGTGATGAAGGTAATGGTATTTATGGCGCCGGATATCAGATATATACATTGCTTCTTGCAGTATCATCAATTGGTGTTCCAAATGCGATTTCAAAATTAGTTTCAGAAAAATTGGCCGTCGGAAAACATGAAGAAGCACATGAAATTTTTAAGACAGCAATGTTATTATTTTCAATAATTGGACTGGTGCTGAGTACCTTATTATTCGTTTTTTCAAGAACATTAGCAAATTTAGTGGGAAATTCAAGTGTCCAAGGGGTAATGATAGCACTTTCGCCTGCTATATTATTTGTGTCACTTGCTTCTGTAATTCGTGGATATTTTAATGGAATGTATAATATGAAAGCAACTTCCAATTCGCAAATGCTTGAACAATTATTTAAAAGTATTTTAACAATAACTTTTGTACAAATAATTGCTAATATCTCCTTAATAAAATCATCATGGCTTATAAATTTGTTAAATAGTCATAATACTAATAGAACTGTAATAATGGCAATAGCAGGAAATGTAGCATCAAGTGTTGCAACAATTTTGGGCTTTTTATATTTACATATTTTTTATTTGTGTCATAAGAAAAAAATAATAGCGAATATTAAGAATTCAAAAGTTGTATATCGAAAGGAAAAAAGAAGCATAATAATGAAAAAAATATTAGCTATTTCCATCCCAATATCTATTGCATCAATTATTTCAGCGATTAATAGAAATATAGATACATTTACAGTTGTAAATGGATTAAAAACAGCTTTAATAAATTGCTATTCAAGTATTGATATTGTTACAAACGAGGCAACAAGGTTATATGGTATTCTTTCCGGAAAAATAGATATTTTAGTTGGAATGCCAGCTTCATTAAATGTGGCATTCGCAACAGCACTTGTACCAGCAATTTCGGGAGCAATAGCGAATGGAGATATAAAAACAGCAAAAAGAAGAATAACATTTTCTCTGCGTATTACATTATTAATTGGCCTTCCATGCGCAATAGGAATGTGTGTACTAGCGGGTCCAATACTAAATTTACTTTTTCCAAATGCATATTCTCCTGAGGCGGCAATATTATTACGACTTAGTGCTTTCACCATTATTTTTACACTTTTGAATCAAACATTAGGAGGAACATTACAAGGGTTAGGAAAAGTTTATGTACCAGCCATAAGTTTAGCAATCGGTGCAGTAATAAAACTATTATTAAATTTACTTTTAATTCCTCGCTTAGATTGGGGGATATTAGGAGGAATTAATGGAGCAGCCATTAGTTCTATAGTAGCATCATGTGTTTCCTTTATTATTAATATGAAAGCTACATGTAAGTCGATAAAATTAAATTTAAATATATATCAAACTTATATAAAACCTGTAATAGTTACTTTAATTGTTGGATTATCTAGTTATTATACTCACCATTTTTTAATTGAAATCTTAAATCAAAAATTAGCAACTATATTGGTAATATTAGTTGCAATAATGGTTGATGTAGTGCTATTAATTGTTTTTAAAGTATTCGATAAAGAAGATTATACTATGTTACCGTATGGAAATAATATTTATCAATTTTTAACAAAAATAAAATTTCTGAAAGCTTAGAAATGCAAGTACTTTGGTAAACATAATTGTTGAAAATACTGAAAAATAAGGAAAATTTTAAAAAAATTTCAAAAAAGTGTTGAAAACAAGCAGGAAAAATAAAAAATTTGACGAATTTTTATTATAGAGGATGTAGAAAATAAACTATATCATAAACTAAATTTTATAGGAGGTAATTTGTAATGAACAAAACTGATTTAATCGCAAAAATTGCTGAAGATGCTGATTTAACAAAAAAATCTGCAGAAGCTGCTCTTAATGCTTTCATTGGAGCTGTTGAAGGATCACTTAAAAAAGGAGAAAAAGTTCAATTAGTTGGATTTGGTTCTTTCGAAGTTAGAAAGAGAGCTGCTAGAAAAGGTAGAAACCCTCAAACTAAAGAAGAAATCAAAATACCTGCATCAAAAGCTCCAGTATTCAAAGCTGGTAAAGCTTTAAAAGATTTAGTAAATAAAAGATAAGTCTTTTTAAGAGAGGTGGCAACTATGTTGCCACTTTTTTTGTTAAAAGAAGGGAGTTAACAATGAGATTGGATAAGTTTTTAAAAGTAAGCAGGGTGATTAAGCGAAGAACAGTAGCTAATGAAGCTTGTGATGCTGGAAGAGTTATGATTAATGGAAAAATTGCTAAAGCTAGTACGGAAGTTAAAGTGGATGATATAGTTGAAATAAAATATGGTGAAAAAATGATAAAATTTAGGATAAAAAATGTTACTAATGTTGTAACAAAAGAAGGGGCATTAGAAATGGTGGAAATGCTTGAAAACGAATAGCTTGTTACCTTGACAAAATGCAGTTATAAGTATAAAATTGCATCTATAGGAGGAGTGTCATGAGAAAGATAAAATTCAATGATGTTTTTGTACCAAAATATCGAACTTATTTAATTATCATATTGATACTTTTAATTACAGGTTGTCTTGCCTCTCCAAGCATACCAATGTTATTTATTGCACTAATTATATATGCTGGAGTGTTATTTTTTACGTATAGAAAAAATAATTTTAAAAAAGAGCGCGTTATTAATTATATGGACAGTTTTATTTTTAAGCTCAAAACAGATGAATCAATTCTAAACTTTCCAATTCCAGCAGTAATTATTACTGAAAGTGGAGACATTTTATGGAATAATGATTCTCTTGAACTGATGTTTAAGGGAATCAATAAGCAAAAATTTCTTGAGAACATTATAAAAGAGTTAGATGAAGAATATGATGATCGATTTGCTGAAATAGATAAAGAAATAAATATTCATGACAAGCACTATAGGATTCTAGGCAATCTTGTAAATTTGAAAAAACGTAATGGCAAAGAAACTGTTATGATGCTTTATTTTATCGATAGGACAGAGTATTATCGTTTATTTAAATCTTTTGAAGATTCAAAAGACTGCGTTGGAATCATTGTTATTGATAATTATGAGGAGCTCTTTCAAGGAATGAGTGATACAGATATGCCACAATTAGTTGCACTTCTTGAAAAACAATTAAGGGAATGGATGGCATTTACTGGTGGTATTATTACAAGAATGGATAGAAGCAGATTTTTAATTATTTTTGATAAAAAGTTTATTAAAGCTTTTACTGAATCGAAATTTGAAATCCTTGATTCTGTAAAAGAGATAAAAGTTGGAAACAAGATTCCGCTTACAATTAGTATGGGAATTATTACTGATGATGGAACAAAAAATGAAAAATTCCAATCAGCTATTGCTGCAATTGATGTTGCACTTAGTCGTGGTGGAGACCAAGTTGTTATCAAAAAAGATGGAAAATATAATTTCTTTGGAGGAAATTCGAAAGAAGTTGAAAAAAGGACGAGAGTGAAATCAAGAGTCATAGCACAAGGTTTGCAAGAATTAATTATGAATGCTAGTAGCGTCGTTATCATGGGACATAAAAACATGGATGCCGACTGCTTAGGGTCTGCAATGGGGATGTATATTCTCGCTAAATCTTATGAAAAAGAGGCACATGTAGTTTTTAACAAAAAAGGTGTTGCGATTGATGAATTGGTCAGAAAGATTGTTACAAGTGATAAACTTTCTGATGTTATCGTCTCGGAAGAAGAACTATTACCAACCATAAATGAAGATACTTTGCTTATTGTTGTTGACACTCATAAAATTGATTTAGTAGAATCTCAAGCAATATTGAATAAAGTTAATAAAGTTGCAATTATTGATCACCATAGAAGAGGAACGGAAGCAATTGAAAATGCAATTTTGACTTTCCAAGAAGTGTATGCTTCTTCTGCAAGTGAACTGGTTACCGAAATTTTACAATATTCAGAATTAAAAATTGAAATACCAACTTTAGTCGCAGAATGTTTGTATGCAGGTATTTTAACGGATACGAAGAACTTTACACAAAAAACAGGAGTTAGAACTTTTGAAGCAGCAGCATATTTGAAGAAATTAGGTGTTGATGTTGCAATGATAAACAAACTTTTCCAAAATGATGTAGATACATATGTTTCAATCGCTGATGTTATAAGAAATTCTGAAATACTATTTGGAAGTGTTGCTATTGCAATTTGCCCAAAAGGATTAGAAAATCAAATACAAATCACTGCTCAAGCAGCAGATGAACTATTGAATTTAAATTCCATTGATACATCATTTGTTTTGTCAGAAGTTGATGACAAAGTATATATTAGTGGAAGATCAAATGGAAAAGTGAATGTGCAAATGGTACTTGAAAAACTTGGTGGTGGCGGTCATATGATGATTGCTGGTGCTCAAGTTCAAGGTATGTCTGTTGAAGAGGTAAAGAAGATGCTAATTGGCGCAATAGAAGAAACGATAAAGAATAATGAATAATAGGAGGAGTTTTTATGAAGGTTATATTAACTCAAGATATTAAGTCGGTAGGAAAGAAAGGACAAATAATTAATGCTTCTGATGGATATGCTAGAAATTATTTAATTCCAAAGAAACTTGCTGTGGTAGCTGATAATGCAAATTTAAATGAATTAAAAACAAAGCAAGATGCAAATAAATATAAAAAAGATATGTCTAGGGCTAGTGCAGAAGAACTTGCTACAAAAATGAAAAATTTTGAACTTGTATTTAAGATTAAAGCCGGAGAAAATGGTAAAACTTTTGGTAGTGTTACAGCGAAAGATATCGCAGAAGAGTTAAATAAAAAATATTATGTTGAAGTAGATAAAAAGAAAATAGGATTAGCTGATGCAATAAAAACTCTTGGCACATATATGATTGATATAAAACTTTTTGAAGGAATTACAGGAAAGCTAAAAGTAAATGTAATATCAGAATAAAATATACAAAGACATGAATGAAAGCAGGATTAATAATATGGAAGAAAATATTATAGCAAGAATTCCACCAAATGATGCTCAAGCAGAACAGGCTGTGTTAGGGGCAATGCTTGTAGATAAAGAGGCGGTATTAACGGTAATAGAAATCTTAAAACCTGATGATTTTTATAGAGTGGAACATGTAGAAATATATTCAGCTATTTTAGACTTATATTCTCAAGGAAGTGCAATTGATATTTTAACGGTAAAAGAACAGTTAAGATTACGTGGAAAGTATGATGTGATTAATGGATTTGAATATTTAGCTTCACTTACCAATCCAATGTTTTCAATTAATAACGTAGAATACTATGCAAAAATTGTAGAAGATAAATCAATACTAAGACAACTTATAAAAGCAACTAGTGATATTAACCATAAGAGTTATGATGCTTTGGAACCATCATCAGATATTTTAGAAAGTGCTGAAAAAGCAGTTTTTAATATAGCTCAAAAGAAAACAGAGAAAAGTTACGCATTAGTAAAAGATGTACTTGTTGATACTTTTGATAATTTGGAAAAGCTTGCAAGTCAAGAAGATGAAGTAGTTGGAATTCCGAGTGGCTTTAAAGAACTAGACAATAAAACATTAGGCTTTATGCCGGGACAATTAGTTGTTGTTGCAGCAAGACCTGCAATGGGTAAATCTGCTTTCGCCTTAAATATTTTATCCAATGTTGCTATACGAAGTGGTAAATCAGCTGTATATTTTAGTCTCGAGATGTCAAAAGAGGAATTATTGAATAGAATTTTAGCTTCTGAAGCAATGGTGGATAGCCAAAAGATTAGAAGCGGTAAGTTAGATGATGAAGATTGGATAAGTTTAACTAATATTTCAGGAACACTTTCTGAAAGTAAAATTATTTTGGATGATTCTGCAGGATATTCACCACTTGAATTACGTGCTAGATGTAGAAGATTAAAATTGGAATATGATATTGGACTAATAGTAATTGATTATTTGCAATTAATGGATGCTGGAAAAGTAAGTGCTAGTCGTCAACAGGATATTTCAGAAATAAGTAGGTCACTAAAAGTTTTGGCAAGAGAAATTGGAGTGCCAATCATTGCGTTATCACAGCTATCACGTGCTCCAGAGCAGAGACCAGACCATAGACCAATGCTTAGTGACTTAAGAGAATCTGGATCTATAGAGCAGGATGCAGATATGGTAATGTTTCTATATAGAGATGATTATTATAATCCTGAAACGGAAAAGAAAAATATTGCTGAAGTAATTTTAGCTAAGAATAGAGCAGGTCAAACGGGAACAACAGAATTAGTATGGCTTGGAAATTATTTAAAATTTGGAAATATTGATAAATTCCATTGAGTTGTAGTAGAGCACAACGTGCTCCATAAAAAAGGAGAATACGAATTATTTTAAATGAAAAATAAAGTTTTAGATACAATCAAAAAATATAATTTAATAAATGAAAATGATAAAGTTTTAGTGGGCGTCTCTGGTGGACCGGACTCGATTTCTCTTTTGAATATTTTGTTCGAACTTGGGTATCATGTATGTGTGGCTCATTTAAATCACGGACTTCGAGAGAATGCAATACTTGATGAAAATTATGTTTTGAATTTTTGTCGCATAAAAAATATTCCATGTTTTGTGAAAAAGATTGATTTGAGAGAAAATTTAGGTGGTATGACATTGGAAGAAGCAGGAAGAAAAGAAAGATACGATTTTTTTTATGAAATTATGCAAAAAGAAGGTTGTACCAAAATAGCAACAGCGCACAATAGTAACGATAGTGCGGAAACTGTTTTTATGAATATCATTCGCGGAAGTGGAGTGAATGGATTAAAGGGGATTTTACCAATTGCAAAAATGAATACAAGTGATGAAAATAAAAGATTGGAATCTCAGGATAACTGTTCTCCATATATTATACGACCTCTTATTGAATGTAATCGCAAAGAAATTGAAGATTATTGCTTGGAAAATAATTTAAATCCAAGGCATGATGAATCCAACGATGAACCAATTTACACTAGAAATAAAATAAGACTTGAATTAATTCCATACATAGAAAAAAATATTAATTCTAATATTATAAAAAATATTAATAGATTATCTGAAATTGTTGCGGAGGAAGAAAACTTCATTTCAAGACAAGTAGATGTAGCGTATCATGAATGTATTATGGAAGAAACTAAAGAGAAAGTGGTATGTAATTTGAAAATTTTTAATAAACTAGATATTGTAATCAAAAAAAGATTAATTATTAAATTTATCATAAAAGTTTTAGGAAATGCAAAAGATATAGAGAAGGTACACATAGAAGATATTTTAAAGCTTTGCGAAAATAATGTGGGAGGAAAATATTTGACCCCGAATAAACACATAAAAGTATTTGTCAATAAATCAAAAGTGGAGTATATTGCAATATAATATTAGAGAAATGGTAACTACCTAGAAGATGTAAATATAAATATTGTTCATGAAAAAATATAGACAATTATTTTGGGTTATGATACTATTTATTAGAATGATTATTTTAAGGAGGTTATAATGAAGAAACCATTTAGAGGAATTGCACCATTATTAATAACAATGATACTTATATTTTTTGTAGCAATGCTTTTCTCGGATAGAGCCAATACTACAGAAATGGATTACAGCACACTCGTATCAGAAATTAACATAGATAATGTTGAATCAATTGAATTAGCTAGTGATAAAAATGTAGCATATGTTAAATTAAAAGGTCAAAGAGATGAAAAAACAGTTAATCTAACAGATAGAGCTGAACTTACGAAACTTGTTCAAGAAAGAATTATCGAGGGAAGTAATATTAAATTTAAAGCAGATTCTACCTCTTCAATTTTGACAATTTTAGATTATATTACTCCAATTGTAATTGTTATTTTAGCAATTCTATGTTGGGTTTTTGTAATGCAAACAGCAGGTGTTGGAAAAGGAGCAATGTCATTTACGAAGAATAGAGCTAAAATATCCAATCCGGATGACAAAAATAAGATTACATTTAAGGATGTAGCTGGACTTCCAGAAGAGAGAGAAGAGTTACAAGAAGTAGTAGAATTTTTGAAATATCCAAAAAAGTTTACTGATATGGGTGCAAGAATTCCTAAAGGAATTTTACTAGTTGGTCAGCCTGGAACTGGTAAAACTTTACTTGCAAAGGCAGTTGCAGGTGAAGCAGGAGTTCCATTCTTTTCAATCAGTGGTTCGGATTTTGTAGAAATGTATGTTGGTGTTGGTGCATCAAGAGTTAGAGACTTGTTTGCAGAAGCAAAAGCAAAAGCACCATGTATTGTATTCATAGATGAAATTGATGCTGTGGGACGTCATAGAGGTGCTGGACTTGGTGGTGGACATGATGAAAGAGAACAAACACTTAATCAGTTACTAGTTGAAATGGATGGCTTTGGAACAAACAGTGGAGTTATAGTCTTAGCTGCTACAAATAGACCAGACATATTAGACCCAGCTCTTCAAAGACCAGGTCGTTTCGATAGACAAATAGTTGTTCCAGCTCCAGATGTGAGAGCAAGAGAAGAAATATTAGAATTATATGCAAAAAAGAAAAAATTATCTGGTGAAATAGATTTAGGAGTGCTTGCAAAAAATACTGCAGGATTTACAGGAGCAGATTTAGAGAATATGTTAAATGAAGCAGCATTGCTTGCTGCAAGAAAAGATCAAACATCAATTACAATGGATGATTTAGAAGATGCTATGGTAAAAGTGATGATGGGACCAGAAAAGAAGAGTAAAGTAATTTCTGATAAAGATAAAAAACTAGTTGCTTATCATGAAGGCGGTCATGCAGTTGTAAGTAGATTTCTTGAACATTCAGAACCGGTACATCAAATTTCTATCGTTCCAAGAGGTATGGCTGGTGGTTATACGATGTATAAAAATACGGAAGATAAGTCATTCATGTCTAAATCAGAAATGGAAGATAAAATTGTTTCGTTGCTAGGAGGAAGAGTGGCAGAGCAATTAGTTCTAGACGACATCAGTACTGGTGCTTCGAACGATATTGAAAGAGCAAGTAAAATTGCAAGAAGCATGGTAATGAGATATGGAATGAGTGAAAAGTTAGGAACAATTACATTTGGAAATGATCAAGAAGAAGTATTTTTAGGTAGAGATATAAATAATGTTAAGAATTATAGCGATGAAATCGCAGCAGTCATTGATGTTGAAGTTAAAAATATTATTGATAAGGGCTATAATAGAGCAAAACACATTTTAGAGCAAAATATTAACAAGTTGCATGCTGTAGCACATGTTCTTTTAGAAAAAGAGAAAATAGAAGCTGATGAATTTGAAGCAATAATGCAACAGGTATAACGCGCAAAGTGGACGTACGGAACCACTGAAAAAGTCTTAAAAATTTCGAACTCAAGATTTTCATCCTGGGTTCGAAATTTTTAAGACTTTTTCAGTGGTTCCTGACATCTCCATTGTGAGACAGTTACACATGAATGAATTGCATCAAGACCACTACTATTAGAGCGACCACAAGTAAGTCACCTAATATGCTGAAACCTAACCTAATCAGGAAAACAGCAAACCGTCCTAGGCCGATGAAAATCATGAGCCCCAAAATGATGGTCACAATAGATCCAAAATTATACATGGTTGTGACCTCCTTTCACATTAGTCAACATAATTATATCGCAACAAAATTCAATTGTCAAAGAACATATAATCAAAATGGCGATAACAATTGTAGCGGTGAACTGTGTTCGCTATGGCGAACATATTAATCTACTACTAAATTGTGTAAAAATAGTGAAAATAATAGACAAAGAAAGCAAAAAAAGATATAATATTTTAGTTAAATTTGTATAAAAATTAAATGAAAGGGGAATTGGTTGTTTCAATCTATAAACAGCCATTATGTATTACTATGATTAAAAAATTAGCGCAATATATTAAAGAATATAAATTACCTACAATAATTACACCGATTTTAATAACTCTAGAAGTTATTATGGAAGTTATTATTCCGCTAAAAATGGCGGATTTAATTGACTATGGGGTTTATGCTGGAAATATGAATGAAGTATGGAAATTGGGAGTAACACTAATTATTTTAGCGATGCTTTCATTATTTTTTGGAGCAACAAATGGAATTTCAGCAGCCAAAGCTTCAGCAGGTTTTGCCAAAAATTTAAGAAAAGAACTATATTATAAAGTACAAGATTTTTCATTTTCAAATATTGATAAATTTTCTTCAGCAAGTTTGGTAACTCGTTTGACAACAGATGTTACTAATGTACAACAAGCATTTCAAATGTTAATTAGAATTGCAGTAAGAGCACCTTTAATGTTTATTGTTTCAGTTATTGCAGCATTGCAAATAAATGCTTCACTTGCGGGAATTTTCTTGGCAGCCATTCCAATACTTGCAATTGCAGTATTCGCAATTATGAGACGCTCACATCCAATCATGGAAAAAACCTTTAAAATGTATGACAATTTGAATAATGTTGTGGAAGAAAATGTGAGTAGTATTAGAGTGGTAAAATCTTTTGTACTAGAAGACGAAGAAAAAAATAAATTTAAAAATGTTTCAAATACTATATTTGGAAATTTTGTAAAAGCAGAAAAGATGATGGCGCTGATTTCACCAATTATGCAAACAGCAAGCTATACTTGTGTTATATTAGTTTCTTGGCTTGGAGCAAGAATTATTGTGGAATCAAACATGACAACTTTAAAAACAGGAGAATTAATGACACTTTTAACATATTCTATTCAAATTCTATCAAGTTTAATGATGTTAGCAATGGTAGCTCTTATGCTTACAATTTCAAGAGCATCTGCAGAAAGAATTGTGGAAGTCTTAGATGAAGTTCCAGACATTAAAAATCCAGAAAATCCAGTTATGACAGTTAAAAATGGAGATATAGAATTCAAAAATGTTTCATTTAGTTATGTAAAAGATAAGGAAAAAGAATGCTTAAAAGAGATTAACTTAAAAATTAAATCTGGTGAAACGATTGGCGTAATTGGTGGAACAGGAAGTGGTAAATCAAGCTTAGTAAATTTAATACCAAGACTTTATGACACAACTGAAGGTGAAGTTTTAGTAGGCAAAGTTAATGTAAAGAAGTATGATTTAGATACACTAAGAAATGAAGTGGCTTGTGTTCTTCAAAAAAATGTTTTATTTTCTGGAACTGTTAGTGAAAATATTCGTTGGGGAAACGAAGATGCAACAGATGAAGAGGTGGAAAGAGTTTGTAAGTTGGCGCAGGCAGATGATTTTGTGAAAGCTTTTCCAAAAGGTTATCAAACGTATATTGAACAGGGAGGCACGAATGTTTCTGGAGGGCAAAAGCAAAGACTATGTATTGCAAGAGCACTTTTGAAAAAGCCAAAAATTTTAATTCTTGACGATTCTACAAGTGCTGTTGATACCAAAACAGATGCTTTAATTAGAAAAGCTTTTAAAGAAGAAATTCCAAATACAACTAAAATTATTATTGCACAAAGAATTAATTCTGTTGAAGATGCCGATAAGATAATTGTCATGGATGGTGGAAAGATTAATGGATTTGGCAAACATGAAGAGTTATTAAAGAATAATGAAATCTATAAAGAGGTATATGAGTCTCAAATGAAGGGGAGTGATTCTGACGAGAAATAATGCACCAATTTCGTTGTTGGACTACACATCGAAAATCCTCGACGTATCTCGATACGACTTTGGTTTTCTCGTTTGTCCGCCTAGAAATTGATACATTCTTTCTTGTCAGAGCAAAGAAATTACGTACCATATGTAATGAAAGGAATGTGAAAATATGAGTAATGAATCAAGTTCAACACAAAGGCCAAGAGCAATGCCTAGAAGAGGCGGAGCAATGATGATGGCTCCCAAAGAAAAAGTTCCAAAAGGCACATTAAAAAGATTACTTGGCTATATTATGAAAAGTTACAAGGTTAAATTTATTGCAGTTATCATTTGCATCATTATCAGCTCAATCACAGGCGTACTAGGAATTTTGTCTTTGGGAACGGTGATTGACGATTATATTACACCTCTTATTGGAACTGGAAGTCCTGATTACACAGGGTTACTTAACTTCATGATAAAAGTTGCTATCATACTCATCATCGGTGTAATTGCAACTTATATCTATAATAGATTGATGGCACAAATTGCACAGGGAGTCCTTCGTGATGTTAGGGATGAAATGTTTGAGAAAATGCAATCACTTCCGATAAAATATTTTGATACACACACACATGGAGAAATCATGAGTCATTACACGAATGATACAGATACATTAAGGCAAATGATTTCACAATCGTTACCTAACATTATTTCATCAACCATAACAATTGTTTCGACTGTGGTATCTATGTTTATTAAGAGTGTTCCTTTGACTTTATTTGTATTAGTATTTTCATTTTTAACATTGATGTTTATTAAAACAATTGCTACTAAAAGTTCAAAATATTTTGTCAGTCAACAAGAGTCACTTGCAAAAGTAAATGGATATGTAGAAGAAATGTTAAATGGGCAAAAAGTCATCAAAGTATTTACACATGAAGGTAAGACCAAGGAAGAGTTTGATGAATTAAATGATAAATTAAATTCAGATATGTATAATGCGAATCGATACGCTAATTCAATGATGCCAATTGCAGGTAACCTTGCTAATCTTGAATATGTTTCAGTTGCTATTGTAGGAAGCTTGATTGCTTTAAGGGTTGCAAATCCTGTTGAATATATTGGAACATTAGTTGCATTTTTACAACTTACAAGAAACTTTACAGGACCAATCAATCAAGTGATGAATCAATTTAATTCAATTATCATGGCACTTGCTGGTGCTGGCAGAATCTTCAATATGATGGATGAAGAGCCAGAAGTTGATGAAGGATATGTCACTTTAGTTAATGCTAAAATTGTTGATGGAAAAATAGAAGAGACTGAAAAAGCAACGGGAAAGTGGGCTTGGAAGTACCCACATGAAGATGGAACTATAGAGTACGTGGAACTTAAAGGATATATAGAAATGCTGAATGTTGATTTTAGTTATGATGGAAAGAAGCAAATTCTAAATGATGTAACTGTATATGCAAAACCTGGTCAAAAGATAGCATTCGTTGGTGCAACAGGTGCAGGAAAAACAACAATTACAAATTTAATAAATCGTTTCTATGATATCGAAGATGGAAAAATTAAATATGATGGAATCAATATTAATAAGATTAAAAAAGATGATTTAAGACGTTCTCTTGGAATGGTTTTACAAGAAACTAACTTATTTACAGGAACGATTAAAGACAATATTAAATATGGCAAGTCAGATGCGAACGATGATGAAGTAATAGAAGCCGCTAAACTTGCGAATGCACATGATTTTATTACTAGACTACCAAATGGTTATGACACGATGTTAACGGGCAATGGTTCGCAACTTTCACAAGGACAAAGACAGCTTTTAGCGATTGCAAGAGCAGCTATCAACAATCCACCTGTTATGATTCTAGATGAAGCAACATCAAGTATCGACACAAGAACAGAAAAAATTGTGCAAGATGGTATGGATAAGTTAATGGATGGGAGAACTGTTTTTGTCATTGCACATCGACTTTCAACTGTTAGAAATTCGAAAGCAATTATTGTTTTAGACCATGGAAAGATAATTGAAAGAGGAGAGCATGATTTCTTAATTGCTCAAAAAGGTCAGTATTATCAATTATATACAGGAGCCTTTGAATTAGAGTAATAATATTTTTGGAGGTCTTTTATGGATAGTGAACTTGAAAAACGTGGTAAAGAAACGATGAAGGTTGGTATCGCTGGAATTGCTGGAAATACAATGTTATTCATTATGAAATTTTTTATTGCACTTTCTAGTAATAGCCAATCATTATTAGCGGATAGTATTAATAGCGCAACAGATATTTTCTCTTCTGTAATGACATTAATAGGTGGAAAAGTGTCTTCAGAGCCTTCTGATGAAGGACATAACTATGGACATGGAAAAGCAGAGTATATTTTTTCACTTATAATCAGCATTGTTATGGCATATCTTGCAATAAAAATAGCAGTGGAAGGGACACAGTCTTTAATATATAAAAATGAATTTTCATTTTCATATCTACTAGTATTAATATGCATCATTACCATTGTGGTGAAGTGTTGTCTATTTATCTATTCAAAAAAGATAGGAAAAAAGAGTGAGAATATTTTAATATTGGCAAATGCACAAGATCATATTAATGATGTATGGACCACTACAGCAGTTTTAGTAGGGATTGCTTTTGGGAAATTTGGAATATATTTTGTAGATGGTTTAGTGGCTATTTTAATTGCAATGAAGATTTTGGTTGAGGCAATTAAAATCTTTATGGAAAGTTATAATGTGTTGTTAGATAGTTCCATGAATAATGAAACTCTTGAAAAATTAAAAGAAATAGTAAAACAAAATGAAGCAGTAGATCATGTAGATAGAATAACTTCAAAGTCGGTGGGAAATAAATATATTGTTATTGTAAAAATTTCTGTCGATGGAAATATGACAGTAAATGATAGCCACAAAGTAGCAGGAAAAATAAAAGCAGATTTATTGCAAGAAAAAAGTATTTATGACGTGGTAGTACATGTGAATCCAGTATAGATAAAAAGAGGCGGAATTATATTCCGCCTCAGACTGTTGACAAACCTCATGTTTTTCACACGAGGTTTGTCGACAGTCTGGTATAAAAGAGCTTATTAGCTCTTTTATTTTTTCAATATTTTTATTAATACATTTGATAAAATTGCATATTATAGAAATATTTGTATAGAATTGTATAATTGTGTCCCTATATTACCATTTTAAGTAGTAAACAAATGATAATGTTTTTGATGATATTGATCTTAATAATCTTTACAAATGATGATTTAATATGAAAGTGAAATTGTTGGGGGAACTAATTATAATGAGTATTTTAGTATTTAGTAATGATATAATCATTAGAGAAAACTTACCTCTTTTTTTACATAGAAGAAGTCCAAATATAAATGTTATTGTTAGTTGTGGTAATCGGAATTGATTTTATAAAATTAATAAAAGTGAGTGAAATAGATTGTGTAATTGCTGATTTATCAGCTTATGATTTAAAAGAATTTAATATTCTAAAAACAACTATAGAGAATATAACATTATTAATTATTTGTGATAGCAATTTAATAGTACAAGAAGGTAATTGTATGGAAAGAGCGTATAAAAAATTTTCAAAACCAATAAATTATGAAGAAATATTATATTGTATAGAGGAAATCTCCTTTAAAACAAAGGAGGTTTCAAATAAAAACCAACAAATTTCTAATATATTACTGAACTTAGGATTTGACATAAGTAATATTGGCACTAGATATTTAATAGAAGCAATTACATGTTCAATTGATAATTCTAAATTAAAAAATTTGAAGGCAATATATTTATATATTGCCAATAAGTATTCCATAGACTATTTGTCAATAAAGTGGGCTATTCAAAATAGTTTAAATAAATTTAATAATACGATAGATGAAAAGATAATACAAGAATTCTTCGGTATAACAGATAATAGAAGACTTACACCCAAATATATAATTAATTTTTTTAAAGTATACTATCAATTCTAGTTTATTATACAAGATTCCACAAATTACTACTTTTTACTATCTTTTTGTTTAAAGTTGATTTTAATAGTTGCGATTGTTATAATGTAAGCGAAAAGATGAAGTACGTACTTATCTTATTAGTCTGAATATTTTGGCTGCTATACAAATTATAGAATTTTATTTATAATATTTTGGAGGTGACTAACTATAAAAAGTCAATAGATAATTAAAAATTTTTTTAAAGAAAAAAAAAGACATGGCAAACAGACCTTTAAAAATACATTTTTTAAAAGTCTGAAAATAGTGTATGTAAAGCAATTAATCACTACATTTAA
>JAFUGH010000004.1 GCA_017469465.1 Clostridia bacterium
TCCAATGAGACCATTAAATTGGATGAGTCCAAATGAAAAATTGGCTAAATTTCAGGCATAGTGGAGCTAGTATATGAAAAAAGGTATTTCAAATATAGACATTTCTAAGAAAGTGTGACATATGTTTGACAAACCTACAAAAATTTCTTCAATGTTTTGATACTTTACTTGACAAAGAAAGAACAATTTATTTTGACAATGGAAGACAAGACCTTGAAAACAACATTTTAGAATTACATGACAAAATAAGAAAGGTGGCACATATTCATGAAGGATAATTATTTATTGACGGATGAGAAAGGTATTTCTGAACAAGATTATTTGGAGCGGAAGTTACTTGTTTCTGAATTCAAAGATTTGCCAGAAGAATTTTTTTCTAAGCTGAGACATTTTCAGCCACAAATTGGTTGTCTGAATGGATGCAAAATTTGTAGTAAGTTTGCTGGTGCAAGAGTAGAATTTTGGAGTGAAGCAAGATTAAGAAATATTATTGCTGCTTTAAAATATGCTTCTCCTCAAAAGGATGCTTCTGGCTCTGTTATTACATATGATAGAAAAGAACATCGTAATAGTGTTATTTTCCCATATTTAGATAATGATATAGGCAATTACCCATATTTAAAGCAGTTTATTGATCTTGCGTATTGTGAACTTGGTGTAACAACAAGAATTTCTACAGTTAGTTATAGTAGGCATAATAATGAACTGAATGAAATGCATAAGAGTATCAATGAACATTCTAAAAATGCTCTTGGTGGAGTAAGACTATCCTTCACTCCGTATGAAATTGGCTGGGAAGTTCAAAATGGAAAATTTAGTCGTTTGGATTATATCTTTGATATGGCTAATTTACTTTCAATATATAAGCCGTATTTTTACGAAAGTGGAGCTGGAAGTAGAAATATGTGTGTTGAAATTAGATACAAGCCTTTGGTGAAGAACTCTTCAGTTTATGTAACGGATGTTTTGGGGCATATAGTAATTTGTACGGGAAACTATTTGTGGATTTCAAGAGAAAGGAATATAGAATTTGTGGAAGCACAAATTGCTGATCCATATAATCATAATATTGTTTTGTCTGAGAAGCCACAATACTTCTATTCTATTGATTTGTATAAAAGTATAGATAATATTGAAGAGGTAAAAAAGATTTCACATAAGTTTATCATTAGTAATTTGGAAACATATAGGCTGGTAGAAGTTTATATGATGAAAAATTACGATGGCGAATACTATACAATTGAGCCTAGTATTACGGAAGAGGGAAATTTTGGAATTAATGTATATCCTATTACTGAAAAAAGGTATTTGTCTGGCTATATTATTACAGAAAGATTTTTCTTAAATAGTTTAATCAAGTATAAGAAAATCAAAAAACTGAATAGTTTAGACGAGTTCCCTGATGCAACGTGGAAGGATATCTATGAAGTACTTGCTTTGTGTGAGAAAAGTGCTATACATTACAAAGAGATTGGAAAAAACGAAAAATATGAGTATATCATTAATGAAGTTTTGCCTATGATTAATGCCTATGTTAGTTGCTTACAGATGGCTGGATTTAAGCCTAAAGATTTTTTTGATTATCGATTTTCGATTGATACAGGCATTATTTGTAATCTTGGTAGAGCACTTACAGAATTTAGAGGACTAACTAATAAAGAAAATGAACCTCTTACCCCCGTTCATGAAAGAAATTATGGAATGCATAATAGTAAAATGACGCAGGAAGGAGTATCATGGAGATTGAGTTGTAATTACAATAATACGATTATTGTTGAAAAACTCAATATGTTTGATACAGCTAGCGAGAAAGGGCAAGTAAGCTTTAGAAAGATTATTTCTCTCCATGGTGGAGAGGATGAAATCTATTCGAGTAAAGACTTGGAAGCTATGTATCTAGTGCCAGGACAAAGAATACAATGAACGAAATAAGATTTTACAAAGAATTTGGCCCATTGGGATATTTGGCAACATATTCAGCACATGGATTTGAAAAAGATGGAATTTTTTTCAAAACTTCTGAACACTATTACCAAGCACAAAAATTTGAAGATCAACTAGTACGTGAACTGATTATTAATGCAGCAACACCTAAAATCGCATCTACGATTGGAAGGAATAGAGATTATACATTACGAAGTGATTGGGAAGAAGTTAAGAAAAGTGTAATGTTTGATGCTGTATACTACAAGTTTAAGCAAAATGAAGATATTTTGAAAAAACTTTTAGATACAGGTGATTCATTTATCATTGAGGCTACTGTAAAAGAGAATTATTGGGGATGTGGGCCTAATAATGATGGGCAAAACAATTATGGCAAAATTGTTATGCTCGTTCGTGATAGATTAAGACTTGAACAACATAAAGGGAGTTGATGTATGGTGAATAGTAAGGTAATGTCAAAGGCAGGATATGATAAAATTATGACTCAGATATCTGAAATTGAAGAAGAAATCTCTTTGACAGAAAAAAAGATGGGAGAAAGTGTTAAGAGAGATAATGATTTGCGTGAAAATCCAGAGTTTTTAGAATTGCGGGTAAAGGTAATGTATACTTTGCCTATTAAGAAAAAGGAACTTTTGGATATTGCTAAAAATGCAATCATACTAGAAGAAACCGAAGAATATAAAGATTTTGACGGCTTAAAGGTAATAATTGGAAGTAAAGTAGTTTTGACTATTGATGGTGAAGAAGAAGAACTTACAATCATGGGATATGGTGAAGCAGATTGGGATAATAATATTATCTCGTATGAGGCTCCAATGGCACAAGCGATTCTTGGTAAACATGTTGGTGATGTTGTAAAATTTAATTCTCTTGAAATTTGTATTAAAGCAATTTCAAGGAAATAAGTGAAAAATGTATTAAAAGAGGAAATTTGTTGTACAAGTTTCCTCTTTTGTTATATAATATTTTTGAGGTGACTAACTATAAAAAGTCAATAGATAATTAAAAATTTTTTTAAAGAAAAAAAAAGACATGGCAAACAGACCTTTAAAAATACATTTTTTAAAAGTCTGAAAATAGTGTATGTAAAGCAATTAATCACTACATTTAA
>JAFUGH010000047.1 GCA_017469465.1 Clostridia bacterium
AGATGCATAGAAGTTTTCTGGTGAAGATGTTGTTGAGGTCACACCTGTTCCCATACCGAACACAGAAGTTAAGCTCAATAAAGCCGACAATAGTTGGGGGATGCCCCCTGTGAAGATAGGTATTCGCCAGATTTTTTATTTTATAAATGACAGCTGTGAAGGCTGTTTTTTTTTGTGTGTTAAAAATATATAAAAGTATAAATATATATATTAGCAGGCAGTAGGCTTTCTTTAAAATTATTGTGTGAATATATTTCTATCTAAAATTCTTTTAATTGCACAATGGGGACGTGTTCATATTGTGTAACTTTTCTATTAAATAAAAAACCATAAATCAAAATGATGATTTATGGTTTTTTAAGCATTTTATGATAATTAATTTTATGCTTTTAGACGAAGGTACGCTTCAAAACTAACATTTGAATGGTTAACGAAATGAATTTCTTTATCTTGGGAGAGGATATTTCTGATATTATTAATTATTTCAATTCCCGAATTTAATCCTTCTTTTAAAAGTTTAGTTACTAATGTAAATTTGATGCCTTTTTCTAAAACACCAATGTAGTTGATATAAATAATATCATAATGATGATAAAATTGAAGTTCAACTTCTATTCCTATAATATCGAACATAAGAAGAGGCTCTAGCTGGCATAAACGATTGATTGTTTCTCGCAATAAATCTTCTGCTATTTCTTTCGGTGTACGTGAATCTTCTCGAAAAAAAGATCCCTCATAAGAAGCTTTATCTAATATTGTCTGAACTTGTCCCCGGAAATTCATCATTGTCTATTTCCACCTTTCATATTTTTTTGTGTACGACAACTATATCACACAAATTTGTTAAAGTAAAGAAGATGAATTGAATTGTTTTTATATACGGAAAAAAGATTTTGGCAAACTAAGTAAAATAATCTTCCTTTTTTTCTTATAATATGATATAAATATTATTGATTAAGAATATAGTTTATAGGAGGATGTTTTATGCCAAAAGCAAAGTATAAAAGAGTGTTACTGAAGCTTAGTGGTGAGGCGATTGCAGGAGAAAAAGGTTTTGGAATAGATCCGAAAACTTTAGGAAATATTTGTGATGTGATTAAAAGAATTACAAATATGGGGACGGAAGTAGCCATTGTTGTTGGTGGCGGAAACTTTTGGAGAGGCAGACAAGCGCAAGATATGGAACGTGTTACAGCAGATTATATGGGAATGCTTGCTACTGTAATGAATGGTCAAGCGTTGCAAGATGCCTTAGAATATAGAGGACTTGATACTAGACTTCAATTAGCTTTTGAAATTAAACAAATTGGAGAGTTATATATTCGTAGAAAAGCAATTAGACATTTAGAAATGGGAAGAGTAGTAATATTTGCTGGTGGAACTGGAAATCCGTTTTTCTCCACGGATACCTGTGCTGCACTTCGCGCATCTGAAATAGAAGCAGAAGTTATTTTGGCAGGTAAAACAATAGATGGAGTTTATACAGATGATCCAAAAAAGAATCCTGATGCAAAAAAGTATGATAGAATTACCTATGAAGAAATTATTTCAAAAAGCTTAAAAGTAATTGATTCATCTGCTGCTGGAATATGTAAAGATAACAAGATACCAACGATTGTATTTGCATTATCCGATCCAGAGAATATGATACGTGTTATTAGTGGAGAAGAAATTGGGACGATAATAAATTGAGTGTCGAAAAGAAACAAACAGGGACAGCCCTTTTTGTTGCTTTTCACTAAATAAAAAGAAAAAATGATTGAGATGGAAAGCAACGAAAAGGACTGTTCCTGTTTGTTTCTTTTCGCTCTTAATCAAATTAATTAATATTGGAGGAATTTTTATGTATAGTCATATTGAAGAAAAAATGAAAAAAACAATTAATGTATTGGATGAAGAGTTAGCATCAATAAGAGCAGGACGTGCGAATCCTAAAATTTTAGATAAGATCATGGTTAACTATTATGGTGTTCCAACACCAATTAACCAAATGGCAAATATTATGGTACCAGAAGCAAGAATTATTGCAATTCAACCATGGGATGCTAGTCAATTAAAAGAGATTGAAAAAGAAATTCAAAAATCAGATATTGGAATTAATCCAAGTAATGATGGAAAAGTAATACGTCTTGTTTTTCCTGAGTTGACTGAAGAAAGAAGAAAAGAACTTGTAAAAGAAATTAAAAAAATTGCAGAAGATACTAAAGTAGCTATAAGGAATGCTAGAAGAGATGGTATTGAAGAATTTAGGGCAAAAGAAAAGAATAACGAAATAACAGAAGATGATTTAAGAGATTCAGAAGAAAAAATTCAAAAGCTAACAGATAAATATATTTCTGAAATAGATAGTAGAGCAGATGCAAAAGAAAAAGAAGTAATGTCTGTATAAAACTGTAGCGGCGCACTGTGTGCGCCATGGCGAACACTGTTCGCCGGTACGAATTTAAAAAGACAAATTGACCATTGATAGGAGGTAAACATGGAGAACGTACCACAACATGTTGCTATTATCATGGATGGTAATAGAAGATGGGCCAAAAAAAGAAAGCTCCCAACCCAATTTGGGCATTCAGAAGGAGCTAATACTTTAGAAAGAATTGCTGATGATTGTGAAGAATTAGGAATTAAATACCTAACGGTATATGCATTTTCAACTGAAAACTGGAAACGTAGTCCTGAAGAAGTGGATTACTTAATGAAATTATTAGCAAAGCATATTAATGATTTTGACAAACGAATCAAAAATAGAAATATTAGGTTCCGATTAGTAGGTGATATTAATGGGCTCAATAAAGAATTACAAGATGGTATTAGAGCTATAGAGGAAAGAACGAAAAATAAAACCGGCTTAACTGTAAATATAGCAATTAATTATGGAGGAAGAGCAGAGATGACTTTTGCTTCTCGTAAAATAGCTGAGGAAGTCATAAAGGGAAACTTGAAGATAGAAAATATTACGGAAGATACTATAAGTGAATATTTGCAAACAAAAGACTCACCAGATCCAGAGTTAATTATTCGTACAGGTGGTGAAGAAAGATTAAGTGGTTTTTTACTATGGCAATCAGCGTATTCAGAGTTATATTTTACAGATGTTTTATGGCCTGATTTTGATAGAATAGAATTGGAAAAAGCAATTGAAGAATATAATAATAGAAAACGTAATTTTGGAAAATAAAATGCACAACTAATGTACGTTCGGAACCACTGAAAAAGTCACAATCGTAGTGGCGAACAGTGTTCGCCATAAAACAAAAATCAATACTAGCAATTATTATGGAGCACGATGTGCTCCGCTACGAAATTGCAGAAATTCAAAATCATGACTTTTTCAACAATTCCGGACGTTCGCTTGTGCATCGGAGGTGAAGATTAATGCTAAAAAGAATTGGATCAGCTTTGGTAGGGATTGCAATTTTACTTGCTGTATATTTTTCAAAAAATAATATAGTTTTTAATATAGCAGTAGTTATCGTATCAGTTTTGGGACTTAACGAATTTTATAATGCAGTAAGAAAAAAAGGTATAAGACCGATTGAATTTCCTGGATATATTTGTTGTTTACTGCTTGGTTTAGTAGGCTTTGTAGATAATGAGAAAATTTTATTACCAGTCATATTTACTGCTATGCCAATTATTTTTTTTATTTTATCAACGATATACATATTTTCAAAACTGATAATTAAATTTACTGACTTAGCAGTAACGATTTTGGGAATAATTTATGTACCAATTATGATGTTGTTTTTAATATTGACGTGGCAGATGAAGAACGGATACTTATTAGTATGGTTTATCTTTGGTGGTGCATGGTTAACAGATACTTTTGCATTTTTTATTGGTAAAGTAATTGGCAAACACAAATTTTCTAAAATAAGTCCCAATAAATCTATAGAAGGATGTATAGCTGGTTTAATTGGTGGAGCTTTGTTTTATGGCGTATATTCCTATTTCTTAAATACAAATCATTTAGTAGAAATAGGTGGAAGTGAATTAAATATAGCTTTGATGACTTTTATTGGTTCAATCATTAGTATTATTTCTCAAATAGGAGATTTTACAGCTTCAGCTATTAAAAGGCAGTGTGATATAAAAGACTTTGGAAGTATTATGCCAGGTCATGGTGGAGTACTTGATAGATTTGATAGTATTATTATGATTGCACCGTTTGTGTATATATTATTTGAATTCATTGTGTAAGTTAAAAAATAATTGGGCAATTTCGATATTGGACTGCACATCGAAAATCTTCAACGTATTTCGATACGTTTCCGGTTTCCTTGTTTGTCCGCTTTGAAATTGCCTCAATTCTTTTTCAACTAATTGAAAAAGGAAAGGGTGGATATTAAAAATATGGGCTTTTTAATTGGAGCTTTAAAAATTATTATTGTTTTAGGAACTTTAATTACAATTCATGAAGCGGGACATTTTTTTGTTGCAAAGGCTTGTAATGTAAAAGTTCATAAATTTGCCATTGGTTTTGGACCAAAGATTTTTACGAAACAAGGTAAGGAGACAGAATATACATTACGATTAATTCCATTTGGAGGTTTTGTACAAATGGAAGGCGAAGAAGAAGCTTCAGAAGATGATAGAGCTTTTAACAAAAAGCCAATTTGGCAAAGGGTTTTAATCGTTGCTGCAGGCGCAACTGTAAATATAGTATTTGCATTAATAGTATATTTCTTTATCTCGACTTCTACAAATATTTATTATGGAACGACTATTACTTCTCTTGCAAATGATACTCCAGAGTATATTTCAGGCTTGAGGAGTGGAGATAAAGTAGTTAGAGTGAATGGTAAGAAAGCTTTAGTAGGATACGACATAGAAAGAATGATAGAAAAATCTAAAAAAGATGAGTTTCTATTTGAGGTAGAAAGAAACAATAATATTCAAGAGATAGATGTAAAAATTCCCATTTCAACCAAAGGACTTTTAGGAATTCGTTACGACAAAGATAGAAATGTCGCAGGTATTGTGGAGGATACTCCAGCATATACATCGGGACTTCAAAGTGGAGATAAGATTTTGGAAATAAATGGAATAACAATAAATAGTTGGGAACAAATATCTGAAATAATCAATAAGATACCTGATTCAGATATTACTTTAAAAGTTGCAAGGAATAATCAAGAGATAGACATTCATACAAAGACGATATCAACTACGGATAGATTTTATAATTTGCAATTTGATGCAATACGTCCCGCTGGATTTGATAGCATAATTTATGCGATTAATGAAACAGGGGATTACTTTAGTGCAACCATAGATGGAATTATAACATTATTCAAAGGAAAAACTGAAAATGTTGAAGTAATGGGACCGGTTGGAATTGCGGAGCAAATTACTTCTACATCAAGCTTTTTAGAATTTTTCTATTTAATGTCTGCCATTAGTTTAAGTCTTGGCATATTCAATTTACTTCCAATTCCGGCGTTAGATGGTGGAAAGATCCTAATTTTAATAATAGAGAAAATAAGAAGAAAACCAATGAAACAAGAGACAGAAGCAAAGCTTACTTTAATTGGATTTTCACTAATTATTTTACTTGCAATAGTAGTTACCTCAACGGATATTATAGGGTTAATTAATCATTAATTTATTCTCAATAAGACCATAAACTAATTTTTTGAAATAATTGTAGAAAAAATAAAATTGCAAATGAGAAGAAGTTGTTGTAAAATTAAGAAAAGATGTAAAAAAGAAATGAGGAAACAATATGCCAAAAAAGATTAAGACTCTTGTAGCCGTTGGGGCTGTACACACACAAAGACACACACACACTCACACACTGAGCACATCTTAGAGAATAGATTTTGGAATAGAGCTTGTTTTTCAATTAAGACAGGTTTTATTTGTGATATATTTAATTTAATAAAAGAAAGCGGATAAAAAAAGCAAAGTTTTTAATGATATATTAAGAGCTTTGCTTTTTTGCGTCTAATGTAGTCGAGCACAGCTCAATATGCAAATTTCGTAGCGGCGCACAGCGTGCGCCATAAAATGTAACAAATGATAATGGAGGTAATGATATGAAAAATAATAGAGGCTCATTAACGATGACCGCATTTTTTACCATGTTAATATTTTCTTTGTATGGAATATTACTATATGCAAGAAGTGCAAGTGCATATATTAGGCAATCAAAATCAATAGAAACTATTAAAGCAATCTATGCTCAAGATGTGCCAAATGCTGTGCAAATTGCACAGTCATTAGGATCAACGTCAACTTATATTGGAGAATATTGCTCAGTAACATTTAATGCTAACAATGGAAGCGAAGAAACAAATGTAGATGTAATACCAGGGCAACTGGTAGATAAGCCGAGTGATCCAATTAAAACCGGGGTGGATTTTGATGGATGGTATTATTTGCAAGAGAGTGGAACGGAAGAAAATCCAGTTTATACAGAATATGCATATAACTTTAATTCTCCTGTTACAAGTGATATCACTATTTATGCTAAATATAAAGGTGAAGCAGTAATGATGGCAAGAAATGATAATAAAGCTTTTTGGCAATCAACGTATAGAAAGAATATATCGAGTATAGAGTTTAAGCAAACAGATTTTAGTACAATACCAAGTGGAGCAACAACATGGGATGTGCAGGCAGATGAGAATTGTTCTCGAATTGCCGCGTATGTTGAAAATGATGGAGAGGGAGGATATGAACTAACTATTTTATCTCCAAATACTATTTATGCAAACACAAATGCTGGAAATTATTTTTATAATTTCACAAATGTTAAATCAATCATATTAGATAATTTTGACACTTCAAAGACAATCAATATGTATAGCATGTTTAGAAAATGTAGTGAATTAACAAATATAGACTTAGGTAGATTTAATACGATGAATATTACCAATATGAGTTATATGTTTAGGGAGTGTAATAAATTAGAGAATTTGAATTTAGAAGCATTTAATACATCAAAAGTAACTAATATGATGTCGATGTTTACCTCTTGTGGTAAATTAACAAGTCTAGATTTAAGTGCTTTTGATACATCAAAAGTAACTAATATGCAGTATATGTTTTTAAATTGTAGTGGACTTACAAATTTAGATTTAAGTTCTTTTAACACAGCAAATGTAATAGATATGACGCAAATGTTTAGCAATTGTAAATTTACAAGTTTAAATATAAGTAGTTTTAATACATCAAAAGTAATAAACATGCAACTTATGTTTTATCAATGCAGTCAGTTAACAAGTATTAATTTGAGTAATTTTGATACAAAAAATGTTACCAATATGAATAATATGTTTTTTAATTGTTTAGCACTATCTAATTTAGATTTAAGTAATTTTAATACATCCAAAGTAACTGATATGAGTGGTATGTTTTATAATTGTCGAGGATTAACCAATATAAATTTAAGTAATTTTGACACTTCAAATGTTACAAATATGAAGAACATGTTTTATTATTGTAATGGATATACTAGTTTGGATTTAAGTAGCTTTAATACAAGTAAAGTTACCAATATGAATTCTATGTTTTACTGTAATACAAAATTAGTAACAATTTATGTGGGTGATAATTGGGATACAGCAAGTGTTTTAGATAGTGACAAAATGTTTGATATTGCAAGTAAATTAGTAGGAAGTGCAGGAACTGTATATAGAAATACAAATCCAAAAGATAAAACGTATGCTCATGTTGATGGTGGTGCATCTAATCCAGGATACTTTACTTTAAAAGTAAATTAAAAACAAAAGGACTATTCTTATAGCTGAATGGTCCTTTTTATTATAAAACCTTTTGTTTAAACTAAAAAAATCTTTAAGTACTTAACTTAAAGACTTTTCGTATATTTTTTATATATCATAAATATATAGAAATTTCAATAAAAAATGACATTCTTGTTGAAACCCCTTAAATTTAAAAGTAAATTCCGGCGATGGCTCAAGTAGAATTTAGTTTTGGAATAATACGTGATATAATTATGTTAATACTTTACTTGGGTACAAGGAGGTATTAACATGCAAAAAGCAAATCAAAAACATTTAACTTTGTCTGATAGAAACTATATTGAACAAGCATTAAATGCAGGAATGACTTTTAAAGATATTGGTAAATTTCTATCCAAAGATCCTACTACTATTTCAAAAGAAATTAAGAAACACAGAATAAAAAAAGAGCCTAGTTACCATACTGGATACATTAATATTTGTAAGTACAAATACACTTGTAAAAGAAAGAATGTATGTGGGAAAAATTGTAACGGTTTATATGTTCTAAACATTGTTCAAAATGCAATAAATTTTGTAATGAGTTTGAGGAAGAAGTATGTAATTCCTTGAGCCACGCTCCATTTGTATGCAATTCTTGCCCTACAAAAAGTCCATGCAGACTAGTTAAATATTACTATCGTGCTTTATCCGCCAATAATCAATATGAAAACACATTGTCTGTTTCTAGACAGGGAATTCACCTTTCTGATGATGAACTTTGTAACCTAGATAATATTGTTTCACCTTTAATTAAAAATCGGTCAAACTGTTGCTCATATTTACAAAACACAAGACTTAAAATGTTCTAAATCCACTTTGTATAACTACATAGATAAAAACAAGTTATCTGTTAGAAACATTGATTTACCTAGAAGAGTTAGATATTCTAAAAAATTGCCAAAAAGAGCAACACCAAAAGACACAAGTATTAGAAAAGGAAGAACTTACGAAGATTTTCAAAAATATTTAATGGAAAATCCAGATGTACAAATTGTTGAAATGGATACCGTAGAAGGCAAAAAAGGAGGCAAAGTTCTTCTTACAATGCTATTCAGAAATTCAAAGTTAATGTTAGCTTTTATTTTGAAAGACAAAACTTCTAATTCTGTATTAAGCATATTTAATTGGCTAGAATCCATTCTAGGTAATGCTTTATTTGAAAAAAACTTTTCCTGTTATTCTTACAGATAACGGAAGTGAGTTTTCAAATCCTCATAGTCTTGAATTTAATGATGAAGGTATTGGACGAACAAGAATATTTTTTTGCAATCCTGGTGCCTCGTACCAAAAAGGTGCTATTGAGAAAAACCATGAGTTTATCCGCTATGTTATTCCAAAGGGTACTTCTATGGACAACTTATCTCAGGCTCAAATAACAAAGCTGATAAACCACATAAACAGCCTAACAAGACCTAGTTTAAACAATTCTACTCCATATGATTTAGCAAGTATACTACTAGATAAAAAAATACTAAAAAAATTGAATCTCGTAAAGGTTGCAGCCAACGAGATTCAACTCAATAAAAATCTACTAAAGAAAAATTAATTTAAATTAAATTTTACATATACCCAAGTAAAGTTTAAGTTAAAACTGCATTCTCAAGCGAGTGGAATTTATTTTAAAAAATTTTATACCAGTCGCTTGTTTGCCATGCAATTTTTTAAAATTTTTCTTTATGTTTACTCTATTTTAACATACTTTGAGGTAAAAATGCAAAAGAAAAAGAGAAAAATTCATTGATTTAATGGACTTTTCTCTTAGATTAGTAAATTCAGCTAAAAATGGAATTTACTTTTATACTTAACCTATTGTTAAAAAATTTTCTAAGAGTTTAATAAAAATCAATAAAGCCAATTTCATGAATATAAAAGTTTATGAGGTTGGCTTTATTTGTGTATTTATTGAAGAAAATTTAACCCCAAAATATCATCTTTAAGTTACCTACTTAAAGATGGAAAATTGACATAATTATATACTTGAAAATGAAAATTTTTAATATGCTAATGGGGACGGAGTTTTGGCAGTTTTTAAAAGAAGTTATCTCAATTATAAGAATAGCTTCTTTTTACCGTTATAATAGTAATGTTTAAAAATTGTATTTTACAACTGGAGACTTTACAAACAAAATCCTTAATGTATAATTGTAATATGATATGAGGTATATAACCAAAAATAGACATTATAAAATTATTATTAGAGGAGAACAGCAACATGAATGATAGTATTATTAAATTCTATATGATTTGTAATAGATTAAAGGAGAAAATTAGAACAGGATGGCAAGAAATAGAGATTTCAGCTGACCGATTAGAATCAGTAGCAGAACATATCTATGGCTGTTTGATTTTAGCGATTGCTATGGATAGTGAATATCATTTAAATTTGGATATGTATAAAGTCCTAAAAATGCTTACATTACACGAATTGGAAGAAACAATTATGAAAGATTTTACGATAAGAGATAATATTACACGTGAGCAAAAAAATGAATTGGGAAGGAAATGTGTAATTGAAGTAACTGATGGGTTAATCAAACAAAATGAAATTGTTGCGTTATTGGATGAGTTTAATGCACATCAAACGAAAGAATCTATTTTTTGCTATCATATTGACAAAATCGAATGTGATTTTCAAGCAAAGCTTTATGATTTAAAAGGATATTTTAAATTAGAAAAAGCACTGGAGGATATTCAGTATTATGGTGAGAAGGGAAATGCAATTAAAGAAAAAGTACGTACCGCAAGTGATGTGTGGATTGAGTATGATAAGCAATTATATGAAGATGATCAAATGTTTCATACTTTAATTGAAGATATTCAAGGACTACAACAAGATCAGAATTAAGCAATAAATTCTTTATTTTCAAAAAAAAATAACCAAAAAGAGCTATGTACACATGGCTCTTTTTATGATATGATTGTAGCGAAAAGGAGTCAAAATGATAGCAGAGATTATTGTAAATTCAAGTAGTAATGAACTAAATAGAGTTTTTGATTATAGCATTCCTGAGCGGAATTGAGATAAAAATTGGTATGCGTGTTTTGGTGCCGTTTGCAAGACGTAAGCAGCCTGAAATTGGGTATGTGATTGGAATAAAGAAATCATCAGAGTATGAGTGTAAGCCTATTGTAAGAGTAGTGGATCAAGTTTTTGATGATAAGCGTTTTGAACTTGCAAAGTATGTTTCAGATAGATATTTTTGTACATTAGGAGATAGTTTGAAACTTTTAGTCCCACCTGGTACTGGTAAAGATGTGGACAATGTAAAATCTAAGACGGAAAGATGGGTTAGACTGAATAGCATAGAAAATATTGATTTATCGAAGATTAAGTCGGATAAGCAACTTCGTGTAATTCATTTTTTAATGGACAATATAGAAGCACCAGCAATTGAAGTGATGGAGTTTACTGATGTTACAAGAGATGTATTTACCTCACTTCAAAAAAAAGGCATTATAAGTTTTGAAACAAAAGAAGTAATTCGTAATCCTTTTTATAATAAAAATATAGAAAAGAGTACGAAGTTAGCTTTAACTGATGAACAAAAGAATGCGCTAGAGAATATTGATATTAATAAGTTTGATAAATATTTATTATATGGAGTAACTGGAAGCGGAAAAACGGAAGTGTATTTGCAACTAATTAAAAAAGTGTTAAACGAGGGTAAAACAGCTTTAATGTTGGTACCTGAAATATCACTTACACCACAAATTACAGATAGATTTATTGGAAGATTTGGAAAAATCGTGGCAATACTACATAGTAGACTTTCGATTGGTGAAAGATATGATGAGTGGAAGAGAATTAACGAAGGCAAGGCGAAGATTGTAATAGGGGCACGTAGTGCTATTTTTGCACCACTGAAAGATATTGGAGTAGTTATCATAGACGAGGAGCATGATAGTTCTTATAAGTCCGAAATGAATCCTAAATATGATACAAAAGAAGTAGGCGAATTCTTGTCAAAAATGTACAATGCACCACTTATTTTGGGCAGTGCAACGCCTGATGTTAGAACATATTATGAGGCTAAAAATGGTGAGATTAAATTATTAGAATTAAAAAAACGTGTTTCTCATTTTGGTTTACCTGACATTAAAGTTGTAGATATGAGAGAAGAGCTAGCAACCGGAAATAGAACAATTTTCAGTAGGCTATTATATCATGAATTAAACAAGAACATCGAAAATAAAGAGCAATCAATGCTGTTTTTAAATAGACGTGGGTATTCCACATTTATCATGTGCAGAGATTGTGGATATGTTGTCAAGTGTGAAAAATGTGAAGTTTCCATGACATATCACTTGAATGAAAATAGACTAATATGTCATTATTGTGGTAGAACACTGAACCCACCAACAGTTTGTCCATCTTGTGAAAGTAAGAATATTCGTTATTTTGGAAGTGGTACACAAAAGGTTGAACAAGAAATAAAAAAATATCTACCTAATGCTTCAATTATAAGGATGGATGTAGATACAACTAGGACTAAAAATGCACATGAAAAGATATTGTACGACTTTAAAAATAAAAATATTGATATATTATTAGGGACTCAAATGATAACCAAAGGGCATGACTTTGAAAATGTTACTTTAGTAGGCGTTTTGGCGGCAGATAGCTCAATGAATATTAGCGATTATAGAGCTAGTGAAAGAACTTTTCAGTTACTTACCCAAGCGATAGGTAGAAGTGGAAGAGGCTCCAAAAAAGGAAGAGCCATTATTCAAACTTATATGCCTGAAGAATTCAGCATCATTACCGCAAAAGAGCAAGATTTTGAAAAATTTTACAATGTTGAAATAAATATTCGAGAAAAGTTGAATTGTCCACCGTTTTGCGATATAATTATTGGTGTGTTAAGCGGAAGTGATGAAGAGGCAGTTAAGTCTGATGCTATCTTATTTCATGATATCTTTTCTAAATTTTTTAAGACATTTAAACCTATGCCAGCTCCTATTTCAAAAATAAATGGGGAATATAGGTGGAGAATTATCATAAAAGAAAAATTAGATGAAGATAAGAGAAAACAATTAAAGAAATGTTTAGCTGAATTTTTCGCAAATCACAATACCAAAATAAAGTTGAATTTTGACATAAATCCCAATAATATGAATTGAAACTGAAAGGTGAGAAATTAGAATGGCAATTAGAGAAATTAGAGAAGAAGGAGATCCAATCCTTCGAAAAAAATCTAGAGAGATTGAAGTAATAGATGATAGAATTCTTCAACTGTTAGATGATATGTATGATACATTAAAAGCTTCAAAAGATGGTGTAGGGCTTGCAGCACCACAAGTAGGAGTCTTGAAACGTGCAATTGTAGTTGATTTAAGTGAAGAGGGGGGAGAAGGTCCACTAAAACTTATTAATCCAAAGATTGTGAAAGCAAAAGGAGAACAAGTATGCCGAGAAGGATGTTTAAGTGTTCCTGGACTTTTAGGAGATGTGACTAGACCAGCTGAGGTTGTTGTTGAAGCTTTAAATGAAAAGGGAGAGCACATTAAATTAAAAGCAAAAGAAATTTTGGCAGTGGTCCTATGTCATGAGATTGATCATTTAGATGGAGTACTTTTTGTAGATAAGGCTACTGAGTTCTACGATGCTGAAGAGTAATATTGGCAAATCTTTTGACAATTTCATTGTTCAACGAATAGATAATTAAAAGGTGATGATAGTTAATGAATATCGTTTTTATGGGAACTCCAGATTTTGCAGTGGAGGCACTTGCAAAAATTTTTGAATCTGGACACAATGTTCAAGCTGTTGTTTCGCAGCCAGACAAACCTTCTGGAAGAGGGATGAAGCTTCTTCCAACACCAGTAAAAGAATATGCTTTGAGTAAAAATTTAAAAGTATATCAACCTGCAAAAATTAAAAATAATGAAGAATTTATAAGTGAAATAAAAGCCTTAAAACCAGATGTAATAGTAGTTGTTGCTTATGGAAAACTATTACCACAGGAAATTTTAGACATACCTAAATATGGCTGTATTAATGTTCATGGCTCTCTACTTCCTAAGTATAGAGGCTCTGCACCAATTCAATGGGCAATTATTAATGGTGAAGAAAAAACTGGAATTACTACAATGTACATGAGTGAGGGCATGGACACGGGAGATATGATTTTAAAACAAGAAGTTATGATTGAAAATGATGATACGTATGGAACATTATATGAAAAATTAAAAAAAGTCGGTGGCAAATTGATTCTTGAGACTCTTGAAAAAATTGCAGATGGATTAATTCCAAGAGAAAAGCAATCAGATGATTTTTCAATTGCACCAATGATAGAAAAGTCATTAGGAAATATTAATTGGAATAAATCAGCAATAGAAATAAGAAATTTAATAAGAGGATTAAACCCAATGCCTGGTGCATACACAAATTTAGATAGTCAAAAAATGAAGATATGGGCAGCTGATTTAGTACCAGATATCATTGAAAATGATATGCTCCCAGGTACTGTGATAAAGGCAGATTCAAAAGAAGGTTTGTTTGTGTCTACGGGGGATGGAGTATTAAGAATAACTGAATTGCAAATGCCAAATGCGAAGAAAATGTTAGCAACTGATTATTTAAGAGGCAATATAGTAGAAATTGGAAGTATATTATATCAATAAATGTTGAGTAGGATTTTAAAAAATTTTTTATAAAGAGAAAGGAGCGTTTATTATGAGTGAAAATGAAGTTTCAGGGGAAGTTATCGAGGTGAAAGAAACTGAGATAAATGGTATTAAAATTTCTGAAGAAGTTGTTGCACAAATAGCTGGTAAGGCTGCATCAGAAGTATCAGGTGTTGCAGGTATGAGTGGAGGAATTGTTGGAGGACTATCTGAAATGCTTGGCGGTAAGAAAAATTTTTCAAAAGGTGTAAAAGTTCAAGTTGGTGAAAAAGAAACAACAATTGATTTATTTATTATTGTTGAATATGGTGCAAGAATTCCTGACATTGCATGGGAGATTCAAAATAAAGTAAAAACAGTTGTTGAAAACATGACAGGCTTAAAAGTAGTAGACATTAATATTCATGTTCAAGGATTAAATATTGCTAAGGAAGAAAAGAAAGATACTTCAGTAGAAAGTGGAGAACAGGCAGAAAGCAAAGAATAAAATGTAGTTTGATTCTAGATAAAAAAGAAAGGATATGATAGTCATGAAATTGATAGATAGACTAATTAATTTTATATTTTCACTTGTAATGTTAGTACTTTCACTTGTTGTTTTACTTGTCATTTTTAATTTTATTGATAGTAATTATATTAATGGATTAATCAACGATTATGTATGGAGTAAAGATTATAGACTTATAGTAATTATTACAAGCTTTATCGTATTCTTAGCAGGTTTAAAAACAACCATTTTCTTATCTGATTTTAAGAAGAGGAGAAAGATTCCTATCATGGTAAGTTCTGAAAATGGAAGTGTTCAAATTGCACAAGAAACAATTGAGAGCACAGCAAAGGCGGTTGCGCGTACACATGAAGAAGTAAAAGATGTTAATGTTAAAATGATAAATAAAAATAAGGGCGTTGACATTTATATGTCAATATTAGTTGTGCAGGATACTAATATTAGAACTATCACTCGACAAATACAAGAAGAGGTAAAAGAAAAGGTTCACGAAACAACAGGAGTATTAGTATTAAATACTGACATAAAGGTAAAAAATATTGTTGAGAAGAATAAAAAGATAGTTGCAACAGCTAATGAGCCTTTAGTAGTTAAAGGAAAGCTTAAAGAAGTTGAAACTGAAACAGCTCAAGAAACTACGAGTGAAGTTACTGAAGAAGTGAAAGAACAAGAAAATAAAAACATAGAAGAAGTTACGTCAACTAATGAAGAAAATGTGTAGAGTAGTATATGTCCAGAATAATAAATAGTTTTTGAGGGGGCGAAGCAAAATTATGAACGATAATAAAATTGTAAATTTTATTGGAAAATTTGGCGGCATGATTATAGGTGTTTTAATTGGATTAATTATTTTTAATTTTTCATTCTTATATGAGTTCTTTAGATTTTTATTAGTTGTTGGAATTTGTGCGTGGCTCGGAAATTATTTCCAAAAGAATAAATCTATAGTTAAAGATTTTTTGAAGAATCTTATTGAAAAAATGTAGGAAAAAATAATGAAAAAAGTATATATTGATTTAGCAATTGCTGTAGTATGTATTTTCTTAATATTGAAACACACGGTATTGTTCTTAGTGACTGCAGGAATAATAGTAGCAGTATGTTTTTTTGTGTTTGACGATAAAAAAGAAATAAAAGATAAAATGGCACAATTTTATAGATAATGATTGGAGAAAAAATTATGAGTAGAAAAACAGCTAGAGAAGTAGCTTTTAAAATTATATTTGCATCAAATTTTCAAAATGAAGAGATAACTCCTGAGGATATGCTAGACGCATTATTAAAAGAAACTGAAAATCATGATGATGTTAATAGTGAGGATATGAATTATGTTAAAGATGTAGTTCATGGGGTATATGCCAACATGGATAAGTTAGATGATTTAATTAAAGAGCACTTAAAGGGTTGGACAATGGATAGAATTTGTAAAACAGATTTAGCAATTTTAAGACTTGCTATTTATGAGATTTTGCATAGAGATGATATTCCATATAAAGTTACTGTGAATGAAGCAGTTGAACTTGCAAAATCTTTTAGTGAAGATAATTCACCATCATTTGTGAATGGAATATTAGCTGAAATAATTAATGCGGAGGGAATGAATGAATAGACCTGAGCCAATGACAGTTTCGAAACTGAATAATTATATTAAAGAAATTATTGATGGTGACGAAATGCTAAATAATGTTTATATTAAAGGTGAGCTTTCGAATTTTAAAAAGCATTATAGTGGTCATCTTTATTTTACATTAAAAGATGAAACATCTCTTATAAAATGTGTTATGTTTAAATCTTATACTAGTTATTTAAGATTTGAACCTAAAGATGGAATGAGTGTTGTTATTTTAGGAAGTGTTTCTGTTTTTGAAAGAGATGGCGTTTATCAAATTTATGCAAAAGGTATGGAACCAGATGGAATGGGAGCCTTATATACTGCATATGAACAATTAAAAGAAAAATTGGAAGAAGAAGGGCTGTTCGATCAAAAGTATAAAAAGACAATTCCAGTTTTACCTAAGGCTATTGGTGTTGTTACTTCAAAGACAGGGGCTGTCATTAGGGATATTATTAATGTTACTACTCGTAGATTTCCGAATGTTAACATTAAATTGTACCCAGCAGCTGTTCAGGGATCAGGAGCGGCGGAGACTATTGTAAAAGGAATAGAGTATTTTAATCGTGAAAAAAATGTTGATACAATTATTATAGGTAGAGGTGGAGGTTCACTAGAAGATTTATGGCCTTTTAATGAAGAAATTACTGCAAGAGCAATATTTCATTCAGAACTACCAATTATTTCGGCAGTTGGTCACGAAACTGATTTTACAATTTCAGATTTTGTCGCGGATTTAAGGGCACCTACACCATCTGCTGCAGGTGAACTTGCTGTTCCTGACATTTTAGAAGTTAGATGGAAAATGGAAAATATTAATAAAAGACTTGCAAATTCATTGCGTCAAAAAGTTGAAAAAATGAGGGAAAAATATTCATTAGTTGCCAATAGTAAGGTGCTTAAAAATCCTTATGACATCATTCAGCAAAATATGTTAAAATGTGATAGTACAATAAAATCGTTAGAAAATATATTTAGCTTGAAAATAAAAGATGAAAATATTAAACTTGTTGGACTTGCATCCCGACTAGACAATCTAAGCCCTTTAAAAACAATGATTAGAGGTTATTCAATAGTAGAAGATAAAAAAGGAAATGTTATTAAATCCATACATTCAGTCAAAATAGGTGATGAAGTATCAATTAGAGTGAATGATGGCAAGATAGTGACGAATGTACTATCTACGAATTAAAAAGGTAAAGGAATGAAGCGATTATGGAGAACAAAACATACGAAGAATCAATGAAAGAACTTGAACAAGTCGTAAAAGATTTAGAAAGTGGAGAATTATCTCTTGACGAATCAATAAAAAAATTTGAAAAAGGAATGGAACTTTCTAAACATTGCAGTTCACTTCTTGAAGATGCAGAAAAGAAAATTACGTTACTTATAGAAAAAGAAAATGGAGAAGTGTCTGAAGAATCTTTTGAAATAGATGAGGAATAAGGAGTTTTACAAATGTCAAAATTGTGGAATAATCAGTGCTTGTGGATACCAATCATAACTTGGTTTGTTGTTCAAACAATAAAAGTTATTGTGGAACTTGCTAAAAATAAAAAAATAGATATTAGAAGATGGTGGGGTAGTGGTGGAATGCCAAGCTCTCATTCAGCATTTGTTAGCTCTCTTGCTACAGCAATTGGACTCACAGAAGGATTCGATTCTGCTGTTTTTGCAATGAGTATTGCACTTGCAGCAGTTGTAATGTATGATGCCTCTGGAGTGAGAAGAGCAGCAGGAAAACAAGCGAAAATTTTAAATCAGCTTATAGAAAGTGAAGGGAAAAATATCAATGTGCAAGAAAAATTGATAGAATTATTAGGTCATACTCCTTTAGAAGTTTATGTTGGAGCTTTGATTGGAATTACACTTGCTTCCTTACTTATTCGTTTTTGGAATTAAATATGGATATTTGCATAAAATTTACCTTTATTGGTTAATACTATAAGTATTAATTAGTAGAGGTGATTTTTTTGTATAAAAGAGTTTATATATTAGTTATTTTTACACTATTAGTAATTTTATCATATAACATTTATCATAATTCTAATAAATCCGAAACATTATCTAGGTTTGGTTCATCTGGACAAGAGGTTACCAATATTCAAACAAGATTAAAAAATTGGGGATACTATACTGGAGCAGTTGACGGTGTATATGGTTCGAAAACTGTGGCTGCGGTGAAAAAATTTCAACAAAATAATGGATTAATACCAGATGGAATAGCGGGTACTCAAACACTTGCTAAAATGGGAATACAAAATTCTTCAAATTCAGCAGGAAGTAATTCTAATAATTTAAATTTATTAGCTAAGTTAATTAATGGGGAGGCAAGAGGAGAACCATATAATGGAATGGTGGCTGTGGGAGCTGTTGTTTTGAATAGAGTTTCTAATCCAAACTTTCCTAGCACAGTAGCAGGTGTCATTTATCAATCAGGAGCATTTGACGCAGTAAGTGATGGACAAATTAATTTAACGCCATCAACACAAGCATATAATGCAGCTCGAGATGCATTAAATGGGTGGGATCCAAGTGGAGGAGCCATCTATTATTTTAATCCTGCAACGGCAACAAACAAATGGATTTGGTCAAGACCTTTGACAATTACAATCGGAAGACATAGATTTTGCAAATAAATTACAATTTGTCGGTTAGACCATTGGGGACGGAGGATTTTCGACCAATAGGGACGGAGGATTTTGGCTTTTTTTCGACCAATAGGGACGGAGGATTTTGGCTGAATGCACATTTAATAGATGTCCCCATTGTGCACCCATTGTGCATTCAGCCAAAATCCTCCGTCCCTATTGGTCGAAAAAAAGCCAAAATCCTCCGTCCCTATTGGTCGAAAATCCTCCGTCCCCAATGGTCTAACCGACAAATTGTAATTTATAAAAAAATGTTCTAATTTTAAATACTAATGCATATATATAATAATAGAACGAGGTGATATGCATATGACAAAACTTAAGGAACAAATTTTTGATTTTTTTCCATGTGATTTAGAAATACCAAGTGAAATTGAAAACCAGATTCAAGAAATTCGAATTCGCTTAGGACAAGCTATTACTTTTAGATGTTCAAATCACGAATTTATTTCTAGTTTATTTGTAAATGAAAATCTGATTATAAAGCTATTAGAAAATTTTACTAGTAATTCTATATATGCTGTTCAATCTGAAATTAATTCAGGTTTTATCACAATAAAAGGGGGACATAGAATTGGAATTTCAGGAACATGTATTTTTGAAAATGGAAAGATAAAAAATATTCGATACATATCAAGTTTAAATATAAGAGTTGCTCATGAAATTAAAGGATGTGGGACAAGTTTAATTAATAGTTTGTTTCCTAACTATTTTGAAAACACCTTAATTTTGTCATCTCCTGGTTTTGGAAAGACCACTTTATTGAGAGACATGATTCGAGAGCTGAGTATGAAAGGAAATAATGTTTCTGTGATTGACGAAAGGTCAGAAATAGCTGCAATGTATAAAGGTGTAGCACAAAATGATTTAGGACCTCGAACTGATGTTATGAACAACTGTAGAAAAGATACGGGAATTAGAATGATGATTCGAAGTATGGCACCCAATATTATAGCAACAGATGAAATAGGTGATAATAAAGATATAGATGCAATTTATGAAGCAAATTTTGCAGGAATAAAATTATTGCTCACAGCTCATGGTGATGAGCTGAATGATGTTCCTGGAAAATTATTAAAAAATAAACTTTTCAAAAATATTATTATTTTAAAGAATGAAAGTAGACCAGGATTAATTAAAAAAATTTATAAATTGCAGGAGGATAAATATGTTGTTAATAGTTAAGATCTTTTCTTTATTGTTAATTCTTGCATTATCGTCTTTTATAGGTGTTTTAATATCTAACAAATATAATATGCGAGTAAAAGAAATAGAGGATATTATGGCAGCACTAGATTTGTTAGAAACACGTGTAAAATATACATATGATACAATAGCTGATAGTTTTGATTTTATATCGGAAAATATGAAAACAAGAGCGTATAGAGTTTTTATGATAACAGCATCTCATTTATTAGATAACAAAAATATGTCAGCAGGAGATATTTTTAGAAGTGTTGTAGATGAAGAAAGTATTTTTTTAGATTTAAATAAAGAAGATATAGAGATACTAAAGGGGCTTGGAACTTCACTAGGGCAAATGGACTTAGAAGGACAATTAAAGAATATTATTTTAGTAAAACAATTATTGAAAAGTCGATTAGAAGATGCACTTGAAGTAAAAAACAAAAATTTTAAATTATCAAGAAATATGGGTGTATTTGTTGGTCTTATTATTATGATAATTTTAATATAGGGGGAAATAATGGAAATCGATTTATTATTTAAAATTGCAGCAATAGGAATTATTGTTGCTGTGCTACACCAAGTATTAGTACGAGCTGGTAGGGAAGACCAGGCAATGATGACAACTCTTACAGGACTTGTGATTGTGTTAGCAATGGTTGTAAGAGAGATTAGTAGTTTGTTTAATATGGTGAAAACTTTATTTAATTTATAGTTAATTACATAAGCTAAATGTAATTAGATATGAGGATGAGGCGAAAATATGGATATTACAAAAATAATTGTTATTGCTATTATTTCCATTGTTATTATTGCACTTTTAAAACAATACAAACCTGAATTTGCAATATATGCATCTATTATAACTGGTATTATCATTTTATATTTTGTGATAAGAGAATTTACTCCTGTAGTGGTACTGCTTAAAAATTTATCTGAAAAAATGGGAGTTAGTAGTAAATTTTTTATCATACTTTTAAAAATAACTGGTGTAGCGTACATATCTGAATTCGGAAGTAGTGTATGTAAAGATTCTGGAGAAACAGCAATTGCATCAAAAGTAGAGCTTGCAGGAAAAATATTAATCATAAGCTTATCCATCCCTATTATTACGACGTTAATGGAAACTTTATTAGGATTAGTGTAAGACAGTGTTTGATTTCGAGGTGTGAATGAAAAAATTTTTATTTTTAATAATTATTTTATTATTGTTATCTAACATTAGTTTAGCTTCAGAACAAATAAACATGAAAGAATTTTTAGCAGAGATAAAAAATTATAGTGATGAAATATTTCCGGAAATTTCTGATGAAAATTGGATATCAGAAGTGATAGGTCGGTCAAATGAATTTGGATGGTCAAAGTATTTTTAAGAGAATTGCTAATATTTTCTTAAATGAATTAAAAGAAAACAAAGAATTACTATTTAAAATAATTGGAATATCACTTTTATGTTCAATATTAAATCATCTTCAAAATCATTTTGAAAGTAATGTTAGTGAAATAGCATTTTATGTATGCTACATGTTAGTAATCATTTTAATTGTTACAAGTTTTTCTAATATAGTCGCTATAAGTACAAAATCTATTTCAAAACTGAAAAACTTTATGAATATGATAATTCCAATTTTAATTACTTTACTTTTAACAATGGGAAATATAGCAACAGCTGCTTCAATTCAGCCAGTTGTTTTAGTGATGATATCTATTATTTCAACGGTGCTATCAAACTTGATAATACCAATTATTATGGCGAGTACCGTATTAAATATAGTAAGTAATATTTCTAAAGAGATTAAATTAGAAAGCATTGGCAAATTTTTTAATAAGAGCATGATGTATTTAATTGAATTTATGATGATTATTTTTGTGGGTATTCTTTCTCTAGAGGGTACTTTGTCTGCAGGTGTAGATGGAATGACTGCAAAAGTAGCAAAAACAGTAGTGAGTAATAGTGTTCCAATAGTGGGAAAACTTTTGGGGGATGCAACAGAAAGTGTTATTGGCTCAATAAGTATTACTAAAAATGCAGTGGGAGTGATTGGCATTTTAATAATAGTAGCAATTACAAGCGGACCGATTATAAAATCTTTTCTATTAATGATGATGTTTAATTTTACTTCAGGCATTTGTGATTCTATTGCAGATAATAGAATTTCAAGGTGCTTAAGTATAGCCGCAGACTCAATAAAATTAGTTTTTGGTATCATGATAATGGTTACTTTTTTATTTATTATTGCAATTACTCTAATGATAAAAATGAGTAATTTATCATTAATATACAAATGATAGGAGAATGTATATGGTTGAAAAAATATCGAATTTCACAATGACGATGATTTGTACAATTATGATGATTGTGATTATCAAAATGATAATTCCTGAAGGTAAGCATAAAAAATATATTTTATTTGTATGCAGTATGATAACAACATTGGTAATGATAGAACCTTTACTTAGTTTTTTGAATTTAGATATTAACGAAGTTCTTGCCAAAAACGAAGTGAAGTATGAGGAATACCAAATAGATGAAAGTTTATATCAAAATGCAATAAAAGATTCCTATGAAAAGTCTTTAATTCAAGATGTGATAAATCGATTAAAAGAAAATGGGTATAACGTTAGTGATTTGAAAGTTGAATATGACAAAGTAAGTTATAAACCTACTAAAATTTATTTAAGATTAGAAGATGAGGATGGGTATGTACAGCCGGTAAAAATTGAAGTTTCAAAGAATGAATCAAGTTCCATAATAGATGAAATAACCAAAAGTAGAATTCAGGAAATATTAAAAAATAACTATGGTATTGATAAAAACAGCATATTGATAGAAAGGAGTAGCAAATAGTACAATGGATAATTTATTATCGAAGTGGAAAGAGGGAAGTAGTAAAAAACAAATTGAAAATGTAGTAATATTTATTATCCTTTTAATCATAGTAATTATAGTAATCAATAGTTTATTTAGTGAAGAGAAAAATGTAACACAAAAAATTGAATCTCAAGAAATTATTAATAATACTGTCAATAGTGATGAATTAGAAAGCAAATTACAAAAGATTCTTTCAAGTATTAATGGCGTTGGAAATGTGGAAGTTATGATTTCATATTCTAATACTGTTACACAAATTCCTATGTTCAATACAAAAGAAAATACAACAACAATCGAAGAGCAAGACGTAAATGGTGGTAAGAGAAAAACAGAAGAGATTAGTAATGAACAAAGTATCATTTTTGAAGAAAAAAATAGTACTAAGATTCCAGCATTAAAACAAACTATGATGCCAGAAGTGATTGGCGTAATTGTGGTAGCAGAAGGAGCAAACAATCAAGTTGTAAAAGAAAATATTAAAAATGCAGTGCAAGCTGTCGTAAATATTGCTTCACATCATATACAAGTTTTTGCAAAGTAAGAGGAGGTATTTTTTATGAATTTTAAATTTGGTGTTATTAAGAAAAATCAAATTTTAGCATCGATGGTTGTACTTATGTTAGTAGTGGCAGGGTATTTAAATTATACCTATGATCCTACAAAAGATTATAATATGGAATTAACAGGAGTTATGAGCAATAATCTCGGAGATACATATTTAGTAGAAAGTTCTAGTATTAGCACTAGTGAGGTTAGTAGCAATATTGATGAAATATCACAAACTATTGAAGCTAGTGGAAAGGTAACAACTGCCGAAGAATATTTTGCAAGCACAAGAATGGAACGTGAAAATTTATTTGCTGAACAAAAAGAAACATATGAAAAGATGCTTACAAATGTTGCTCTTGATGAAGCCGAAAGGACTTTTGCACAAGAACAAATTCAAAAAATTAATAGCAAAAAAAATGCATTAACAATTGCTGAAAATTTAATAAAACTAAAAGGATTTAAAGACGTAGTAATACTTTTAAACGAAGATAGCACAAATGTTATTGTAATAGCAGAAAAATTAACAGAAGAAGAAAAAGCCGATATAGAAAATATAGTTGTAACTGAACTAAAAGTTGATAGTAGCAAATTGAATATTCAAAATTTATAATACTACTTTATTCATTCGAACTTTAGGGAATATGTTACACACTTGTTTAACAATCATTGACTTTTATGGTACAATTTGGTAATATTTTAGTGTAAAAATAATTGAAAAAATATTGAAATGAGGACGAAATAAGTGAAACAACAAAATCAAGAAAAGAAGACAAAAACTACGTCATTTATGGCAAATGTAATCATGTTGATTTGCTCACAATTATTAATAAAATTATTAGGATTTATCTATAGACTTGTAATTACTAATGTTGAAGGATTTGGAGATACAGGAGTAGGATATTATGCAGCTGGTTATCAAATATATTCGTTGTTACTTACGCTATCTTCTACTGGAATTCCTAGTGCAGTATCAAAGCTAGTATCTGAAAGATTAGCAATAGGGGATAAGTCTGGAGCACAAAGAATTTTTAAAATTTCTTTGCTATTTTTTACTGGATTAGGATTAATATTTTCTGTAGGTTTGTATTTTGGAGCAGGAACTATTGCAACTAATATTTTAAATGTTCCAGATACTGTTTACGTCATGAGGGTACTGGCTCCTGCAATTGTATTTGTTTCAATTTCAGCTGTATTAAGAGGATATTACTCAGGACAGCAAAACATGAAACCAATAAGCATTTCGCAAACATTAGAGCAGTTTCTAAATTGTGTATTATCTATAACATTTGTGTATGCGTGTGTAGGAAAAGATGCCTATATTATGGCAGCCGCGGGTAACCTATCAACAACATTATCTATCATTATTGCATTTGTCTATATGATAATATATTACAAAAATAATAAGATAGTTTTGGAACCAGGGCAAAAATCACCTGAATCAAATAAGTCAAATAAAGATTTATTAAAAACTATTTTAGGTATATCAATCCCAATTACAATAGGTTCTGTTATTTCAGTTATCGGTTCTGTGATTGATACCGCAACAGTAAGTAATTGTATTCAGGTTGCTTATAGTAATATGGGATTGACAAAAGAAGCATTGGAAAATCTTGCAATGACTAAAAGTGGAATTCTTTCTAAAATTGACACTTTAGTTACATTTCCAATTGCGGTAAACGCAGCATTTTCAACAGCACTAGTACCAGCTATATCAGAATCTATCGCTAAAAAAGATTTAAAAACAGCCAAAAACAGGATGACATTTTCAATATTTGCTTCTATTTTAATAATTTTGCCGTGTGCCGTTGGATTTTCTATTTTGGCAAATCCGATATTAAAAATGATTTATCCTTCAGCTTCGGATGGTGCATTAATTCTACAGTTGTCCACAATTCCAATGATTTTTATTGCTCTTAGCAATACAATTAATGGAGGTCTATATGGCTTGAATTTATCGAAAGTACCAGCTATATCATTGAGCATTGGGGTAGTAGTGAAAACAATTTTGAATATTAGCTTAATTAGTAATCCTAACATTAATATCGTTGGTGCAGTAATTGGTTCTATTGTTTGTCAGTTAATTTCATTTAGTATTTGTTATCATGTTTTAAAAATGAAATTAAAAATAAAAATTGATAAGAAGAATACTATATTAAAACCTATTGTGTCAGCAATAATTATGGGATTGGCGGTACATATTACGCATTATTTATTAAACTTGTTTATTGGAAATACATTGAGCACTGTAATTGCTATTATAGTAGGAGCTTTTATCTATTTGTTAGCACTTCTTGTGTTGAAAACACTATCAAAAGAAGATATTATGATGATACCTTTCGGAAACAAAATATATCCTGCATTAGTAAAAATGCATTTATATCAAGAAGAAAGTATTGTCTAATAAATTAAGTAACTAAAGGTATTTTTATCTTTAGTTATTTTTTTAACTTTTTGTTCATAGGATTAAATAAAAACTAGGAGGTTAGTAAGATGAAAAAGTTAAAGAATTATATTGTTTTAGTAGTAGGGATAATTTTTGCGTTTATAGTTTCAGTCGCGTATCATAATAATTTGGTAAAGAAAACTGTTGTAGATGATATTAATTCTGAAAATATTTTGAAAAGTTATGCCAATAATGAAACTTCAAATGAAACCAAAATCGAAGCAATGTCAGGCTCATATTCTAATTTAAGTAATGAAACCTGTGCATGGGGATTTGTACGAAAACCAAGTGGGCAGCGCCCAGAGTTTTATGGACCACATGCAAAGGTGTTAGATAATTATCAAGGAATATATTGCGGTAATAACAATGAAAAAGTATTATATTTAACATTCGATGAAGGCTATGAAAATGGTTATACAGCATCTATTTTAGACACGCTAAAAGAAAAAAATGTGCAAGCTGTTTTCTTTGTAACAATGCCATATGTCAAACAAAATCCTGATCTAATTAAGAGAATGATTGAAGAGGGGCACATTGTAGGAAATCATACTGTAAATCATCCTAGCATGCCTTCAGTAACTGACAATGATAAACTAGTAAAAGAAGTAATGGAATTACATGAGTATATATCTGAAAATTTTCATTATGAAATGCGCTATTTGAGACCACCAAAAGGAGAATATAGTGAAAGAACAGTGAAACTATGTTTAGACTTAGGGTATAGGCATGTACTTTGGAGTGCAGCATATGCAGATTGGGATCCTAACAATCAAAAAGGTTCCGATTATGCAAAGAAAATGATAGGTAACAATTTTCATAATGGAAGTGTCATTCTTCTTCACGCTGTTTCAAGAGATAATAATGCAGTACTTGGAGAGATGATAGATAACGCAAGAAATCAAGGCTTTGAATTTATATCATTAGATGATTTTGAATATTAAGAATAATAAAAGAAATCACTTCATATATTTTTATATGAGGTGATTTTTGTGATAAAAAGAAATGAAAAACGAGGTAAAGTAGTACGTGAAAAAATGGGACAGATTTTAGACATGCCACTTGATATGATAAAAGATTATTCTAGAATGACAGTAATTGGAAACGAGAGTGTTTTAATTGAAAATTATAAAGGTATTATTGAATATGAAGATGATGTTATTAGGCTTAGTAACAATATTAGTATTTTAGGAATGAAACTGCTTATTGAGGAAATAACAGATGATGAGATTTTAATAACAGGTAATATAAAGGAAATTAAGTTTGAAACTTAAATTACAATTTGTCGGTTAGGCCATTGGGGACGGAGACGGAGAATTTTCGACCAATAGGGACGGAGGATTTTGGCTTTTTCGACCAATAGGGACGGAGGATTTTGGCTGAATGCACATTTAATAGACGTACCCATTGTTCACCCATTGTGCATTCAGCCAAAATCCTCCGTCCCTATTGGTCGAAAATTCTCCGTCTCCGTCCCCAATGGTCTAACCGACAAATTGTAATTTAAAATATTACTGGAGGTTAATAAGTATGTTCCTTGAAAAAACTTCAAAAAATATAAAAGGGTATCTTGAAGTAACTGTATTTGGATTCTTTATAGAAAGATTTTTAAATTTGGCTATGAATTCAGATGCTAACATTTGGGGCGTGAACAAAATTGATGACGCGACAGCAACATTATGCATAGATATGTCTAGCTATAAAAAAATTGTTCAAATAGCTTCTAAAACAGGTTGTAAATTAAATATTACCAAAAAAAATGGAATGCCTTTCTTTCTATTAAAACATAAAAGGCGTCCAACATTTCCAATTTTCTTTTTATTAATTGTATTTGGAATCTATTTTTATAACTTACATATTTGGCATATAGATATTGTTGGCGATTTTACTTTCCCAATAGAAGAGATAAAGCAAGAACTAGACATAGAAAATATAAAAATTGGAACGAAAAAGGATTCTCTAAATCTAAGCTATATCAAGAATAATATCTATATGCGAAGGCATGATATAGCATGGATTGGAATTAGTTTTAAAGGTACTAATTGTACTGTTGAAATAGTAGAAGCTGATTTAAAAAAGGAAAAAGATGAACTTGACATAGTTCCATGTAACATAGTTGCTAATAAAGAAGGTATGGTATACAGTATCAATACATTAGAAGGCATACCACTTGTTGAATCGGGAGATATTGTTAAATCTGGAGATGTGCTTATAAGTGGAATTGTTTCAAGTGAATGGTCGCCTAATAGGCACGTAAATGCAAAGGGAGAAATATACCTTAAAACATGGTATACCAATAAAGAAGTTGTTCAATTGGAACGAGATATTATTTCACATACGGGAAACACTGAGAATGAATATACATTAGAAATGCAAAATTATAAAATAAATTTAGGAAATACTAGTACAAAATTTGAAAAGTATGATACAATGGTTTCAGAAAATAATCTAAATTTGCTTGGAATTTGGGAACTACCTATTAAGGTACAGCAAACAACATATCGAGAAGTGGATGTAGAAACTGTAAAATATACTGAAAAGCAAGCAATCGATTTAGCAATAAAAAATATAGAAAATTCAATTATAAAGAAGATTGAAGATTCAGGAAAAATCGTGAATAAAGACATAAAAACGAGCAAGACTGATAATAATATTACAGTTGTTGTTACGATAGAATGCATAGAAAAAGTGGGAGTTAAGGAAAAATTGGAGGGATGAAACTAATGGCGGAAGTTCAGTTAAAACTTGTAAAAAGAACTGAAGATGGCGTATTTGGAAAAGCCATTAATAATCTAAATAGGATGTTATATTCTCCAAGTGGAAGTTTTTTCAATATCACAATTAATGCAAAAAGAAATAATGTTGTTAAAAATTTTCTACAAAATGAAAATCTTGAGAAAATAACAAATGATAAGAAGAGAAGTCAGATGATGACCAAGTACGAAAGAACTTACGAATCTTATTTGACTATGTTAGAGAATTATATTAAAGAAACAATTTACAATAAATCGAAGAAAAAAGTTAGTTCTATTAAAGAAAACAAAATTCTTTCTAACTATTATGAATTAATCAATTTGAAGAGTATTGATTTGGTTGAGTATAAGTACAAAAGACAAACACTTTTACTCTCAATGGATTGGGATATTATTTTGACAACGAAAGGTAATAGCTTTGTTGAGAGGTATAAGAAGTTTTATATTTCTGTTGTAGAACAATTATATAAATCTTTAATGCGACATTATGCAATTAATCTGACAGATGCTACAAAAGATAAAGCACAAACATATCAGCATATTTATGATTTGATTGAAGATTATATAAAAGATATATTGCCATATGTTGAAGAAACAGAAACTAGAAATAGGATTTTAGAAGTATATAAAAATCAAATTATGACATTAGATACATACAACAAAAAAACGTATAACGAAATCAAAAAGAGTGTGTTGCTACTTGAACTTAGTAAGTTTATGTTTGCTTATAGCCTACCAATGGTTGCACTTGATCAATGCTATCAAGAATTAATTACTAATTGTAGAATAGCGATTTTAAATTCTTATTTAGATGCGGACAAGTTTGAAATTTACCAACTTCTAATTGATTTATTAGAAAGCTACAATATTAATGTCCTTTCTAAGAAGATTTATTGGGAGACAGATAGTGAAAAAGAAGAATACATAAGATTTTGGAATAAATACAATGAATTCAAAAAGTTGGAACGTATTGATTATTCAGAGTATATGAGACTTAGAGAAATCCATTTTATTATGGACGATTTACAAAAAATTAAAAATGACAAAAAATACGATGAAGTAAGAAGTTACTATAGAGAAAGAATGAAACAACAAAAAGGTTTTAGAAGATTTAAAAATTGTGCTGGAAGTAGGCATGGAACATGGAGAACAAGACGTAGAATTATGGCGGATGAAGGAGTATAAGATGATAGAAGTAAATTATAATGCAATAGAAGAACTTCCAAATGAGGAAGCGTTAATAAAAAAAGTGGTAAAAAAAGTATTAGAAGAAGAAAAGGTGGTACAAGATGTTGATGTTTATATTACGTTAACGAATAACGAGGAAATTCATAAGATTAATAAAGAATATAGGGAAGTTGATAGACCAACAGATGTACTTTCTTTTCCAATGTATGAACGTGAAGAAATTTATAAATTAAAAGCAGATGAAAATGATGAAGTTGAAAAAATCTTAGGAGATATAATAGTTTCTATTGAAAAAGTAAAAGAACAGGCTGAAGAATATGGACATTCATTTGAAAGAGAATTAGCATACTTAGTAACTCATGGCTGTTTGCATCTACTTGGGTATGACCACATGATTGAAGAGGAACAAAAAGAAATGAGGACAAGAGAAGAATTAATACTTGAAATGCTGAATATTTCAAGATAGGGGGATATTATATGAATAAGAAAAACATAATTATTTTAGCATTAGTATGTGTAATATGCTTAGTACTGATAGTGGTATCAGTTGCAGTATTGACACAAAATAATATAAAAACATCTGGTGATGTTTTAGGTGTATCCGAGTTTATTAGTGGAGAAATTTCTGGAGAAATTTCTGGAGAAAGTGAAGAAGAAATCTATACAGGACCTGAAATTTTTAGTGGAGATAGTAGACCAGTTGCAATCATGATAGATAATGAAAGAGGTGCATGGCCACAAGCTGGATTAAATGATGCATATATGATTTATGAAATCACTGTAGAAGGTGGCGAAACAAGATTTATAGCATTTTTCAAGGGAAAGAACACAGAAAAAGTTGGACCAGTAAGAAGTTCAAGACATTACTTCTTAGACTATGTTTTAGAACATGATGCCTTATATGTACATTTTGGATGGAGCCCACTTGCACAATCTAATATTAAAACATTAGGAATCAATAATATTAACGGCATATATGATACGTTTTATTGGCGTGAACCTCCAAAAAGTTCATACCATAATGCTTTTACCAGTATGGAACGAATTATGAATACAATGAATATCAAAAAATATAGAACAACATCAGACAAGGAATGTATTATTAAATTTAATCAAAAAGACGAAGATATAGGAAGTGAAATGGTTGCTAATAAAATATATTTGAGATATTCATATGTTCAAAATACTTCATATGTGTATGATAAAGAAAGAAAAGTATATTTGAGAAGTATGAGAGATGTTGAACATAGAGATAGGTGGACAAACGAGCAATTTTATGCTAAAAATATTATCATTATTAAGGTAAGAAATACTTTGCTTGATGATCCAGAGGATAAAGGACGTCAAGAATTGTATAACACTGGTTCAGGAACAGGATATTATGTGACTAACGGTGAGTATGAGCCAATTACATGGAAGAAAGAATCGAGAAGTAGTAGAACGATTTATTATGATTTAAATGGAAATGAGATTACATTTAATGATGGTATTACTTGGGTACAAATAGTTCCAATAGATGCTACCATTACGATTGAGTAAATGTATTTTTATTTTGGTATGTACATACTTAGGATACTACACGAGTATCTATGAAAAGGTTTTAAGTGCATGGTAATTTTTTGTTATGATAAATCTAGAGAGGAGAAAGATGGATAATATAGACTTAATTAATAAGGCAATTGAGGCAAGCAAAAACGCATATACTCCGTATTCGCATTTTAATGTTGGTGCTGCTATTTTAACTAAAAGTGGGAAAGTATTTACAGGATGTAATGTGGAATGTTCAAGCTATGGAATATCGTTATGCGCAGAAAGAACCGCTTTGGTAAAGGCTGTATCTGAAGGGTGTAAAGACTTTGAAAAAATTGCAGTTGTTGGAGGAACAAATGATGAATTTGTTTATACAACACCATGTGGTGCATGTAGGCAATTCTTAGCAGATTTTAATCAAAATATGGATGTAATTATGGGCTTTTTAGATAAGGGAGAGTTACAACATAAAGATATGATGCTTAAAGAATTACTTCCAGAAACATTTGAGTTATAAAATTTAAATTTACAAGAGTAATAAAATATAGATAGGAGAATGAAAGATGAAATCAGGATTTGTAGCAATTATAGGAAAACCAAATGTAGGTAAGTCTACATTACTTAATAGATTAGCCGGTCAAAAAATCGCCATTGTTTCAAATAAACCACAAACGACAAGGACTGCAATTAAAGGAATAATAAACATGGAAAATGCACAAATTATTTTTACAGACACTCCAGGAATTCATAAACCCAAAAATAAACTCGGCGAAAAAATGAGCGAAACAATTGATGAAGCAACAGACGGTGTAGATTTAATGCTTTACTTAATTGAAGCTACAGATAAAGGAATTGGTACAGCAAATGAATTTATCATAAAGAAAATAAAAGATGCTAATGCAAAAGCGATTCTTGCTATTAATAAAGTTGATTTAGTGAAAAAAGAAAATTTGTTGAGTTTAATTAAAGCATATAGTGAAGCATATGACTTTGAAGCGATTATTCCAATTTCAGCAAGAGAAGATGATGGAATTGACATATTACTAAATAAAATTGTAGAAGTATTGCCTGAAGGTCCTATATATTATCCAGAGGATGAATGGACAGATCAGACGGAAAGACAAATTATAGAAGAAACGATTAGAGAAAAAGCTCTTAAATCATTAGAAGATGAAATACCTCATGGAATTGCAGTTGAAGTAGAATCAATGAAAAAGAGAGAAGATAAAGAACTTTATGATATTGAAGCAACCATCTATTGTGAAAAGAAATCCCATAAAGGAATTATCATTGGAAAGGATGGAGCAGTGCTTAAAGTTATTGGAGAAAGAGCAAGAGAAGATATTGAAAAAATGCTTGATTGTCAGGTGAATTTGCAACTTTGGGTAAAAGTAAAAGAAGGTTGGAGAGATGATGAAAAAAAATTAAATCAGATTTTCAAATCATAGAGTAGTCCAATATACTCTATGTATTGCAAAAGAGGAGGAGCTATGAATAAGAAATTTGCATGGGAACTTTTTAAAAATACGGGAAACATAGACGCTTATTTACTAATGAAAGATGTTGAATATGGAGAGCAAATGATTGAGAACACGAAGGTAGTTCCGAATGTATTAGGAGATAATAATGGGAATAGTAAAGACCAAGGGAATAGTCACAAAAATAGTTAATTATTCAGACAATGATAAAATACTTACAGTAATAACAGCGGATCAAGGAAAAATTCAAGTGTTTTGCAAGGGAGCACAAAAACCGAAAAGTGCTATCCTTGCTAGCACTGAATTTTTGTCTTTTAGTGAGTTTGTTTTGTATGAGGGAAAGGCCGAAATGTATAGTCTTTCATCTGCAGATATTATTGAGGTATTTTATAATTTAAGAATTGATTTAGATAAACTAACTTATGCCACAACGATGGCACAAATGATGAATGATGTTTGTCAAGAGGGAGAGCTAAGCTATAAGAAATTGCAACTATTTCTAAATACATTATATGTACTGTCTGAGATAGACAAAAATTTAGATTTTATTTTTTCAGTCTTTAGAATTAGATTGCTGGCGTTACTTGGATTTGTACCAAGACTTGCTGCATGTACAAGTTGTAATAAAAAAGCAACCGAAATTGGCGACGGAAAGTATTTTAGCATTAAGGATAATGGCTTAAAATGTGATACGTGTGCAAGGATTGATAAAGGTGCAATTAAAATAAGTGAAGTTACATATACAAGTTTAGTGTACATTTTATCTTCAGATGCGAAAAAAATCTTCTCTTTTGAAATACCAGATAAAGATTTAAAAGAACTAAAATTGTTAGCACAGGTATATACAAATGAAAAATTAGAAAAAGAATATAAAGTAATGAAAATGTAGCATAAGAGCTAGTTAATAAAGAGGAGTGATAGTTTTGAAAAAAACAATAATAGGAATAATTATATGTATAGTGCTAGCTACATTATTAATGGGGTGTGGAGATAATAGAGATTCTTTGAAAAATATTTTAAAAATGTATGACACAATTAATGAGGACATGACATCTGGTGAAGTTACTAAAAAGTTGGGAACGCCAAGCAGTATAAAAGAAAATACTAAAGCATCATTGGTATCTTACCTATATTTAGATGGAGCACTTATAGTAGATTTTAAGGATGAAAAGGCAGTTTCAAAACAAATTTATTATACATCGAATAACGAAAAAAATATTCTAGTTGGAAAGCAGTTAGGCACCGAGATTGAAGATTTAACATCGATAATTACAAATATAGAAGAAGGTATGACTTTAGAAGAAGTAGTAAAAATTCTAGGAGATAAGTACATAGAGACATTAAGTGATTGGCATTATGAATATAATGCTTATACATGGTATGACAAGAAAGAAAATCATGTTGAGATTGAATTTGATAAGAGAGGAAAAGTGGATTATATTTATGATATTGTTACTTTTTCTGACGCAAAATAAGAAAAAATTTCAGTAATCATTTTTGATTGGAAGGTTTGCTAATCGTAAGCGATATGCAAAAAATCTATTATTTTCTTATGAAATAAAAAACTTACAAAATAGGTTTACAAATTTTGTAAGAAGATGTATAATACTGTCATATTGAAAGACTTTGAACAAGAGGAGTAAACAAAATATACTTGTAGAGAGAAAGGGTGGGTACGCTGAAAGCCTTTTTAAGTTAAAATTTTGTTGAAGGTAGCTTGGGAGTTGTGCTTTTGAAGTAACAGTAGAAAGCAACGTAAACATGCGTTAAATGGTAATGAGGTAATTAATCTTGAAAAAGGCTAATTATAAATGAAGGTGGTAACACGTAAGAAACGTCCTTTGCATTTTTGCAGAGGATGTTTTTTTTAATGTTAGTATTGTGTGTAGAGGAGCACATTGTGCTCCATACAACTATAGATTAAAGAGGTGATGGAAAATGTGGCTAAAATTAATCGGTAGTGTGATTGCACTCGTCGGAGTGAGTTTAGTTTTTGATGGTAGGCATGTTGCCAAAAAATATTTTAATTATGGAGAGGAAAACATCGCTACAACTGGCGTGAAAAGTCTTGGATTTCTCGTCGCCATCGTTGGAGCAATTTTGATGATGCTTTGACAATTCGTAGTAGCGCACAGTGTGCACCATTACGAATGTTGGATATATTTGTAAATTTGAAAGGAGAATTGAGATGAATATCATTGGTAAGACATACGAGCCAAAAGATTTTGAGGAAAGAATTTATAGAAGATGGATGGAAAAGAGATATTTTGAAGCACATAATGATTCAGAAAAAACGCCATTTACCATTGTGATGCCACCACCAAACATTACAGGAGTACTTCACATGGGACATGGAATGGATAATACACTTCAAGATATCATAGTGAGATACAAGAGAATGCAAGGCTTTGAAACACTTTGGGTACCTGGTATTGACCATGCAAGTATTGCTACTGAGGCAAAAATCGTGGAACAAATGCGTAAAGAAGGGATTACTAAAGAGGATTTAGGAAGAGAAAAATTCTTAGAAAGAGCTTGGGCTTGGAAAGAAAAATATGGTGGAACAATTTTACAACAGCTTAAGAAAATGGGTGTCTCTTGTGATTGGTCAAGAGTTAGTTTCACAATGGATGAAAACCTAACAAGAGCTGTAAAAAAAGTTTTTGTTGATTTATATGATAAAGGTGTTATCTATAAAGGGAAGAGAATGATTAACTGGTGTCCTAAATGCTTAACATCAATTTCAGATGCAGAAGTTGATTATGAAGAAGAAGCTGGTCACTTGTGGCATATTAGATACGCAACACCAGATGGCAAAGATGAAATCATAGTTGCAACAACAAGACCAGAAACAATGCTTGGAGACACGGCAGTTGCAGTACATCCAGACGATGAAAGATATAAGCATTTAGTTGGAAAAACAGTTGTACTTCCAATTATGAATAAAGAAATTCCTATTGTTGCTGATACATATGTTGAAAAAGAATTTGGAACAGGTGCGGTTAAGATTACACCTGCGCATGATCCAAACGACTTTGAAGTTGGACTTCGTCATAACTTAGAAGTAATTGAAGTGTTTACGGATGATGCTCACATGAATGATTTAGTACCTAAATATGAAGGCATGGATAGGCTTACAGCAAGAAAGGCAATTGTGGAAGACTTAGAAAAATTAGGTGTTTTAGTAAAAACAGAAGATTATTCTCATAATGTTGGTAAATGTTATAGATGTCATGATACAGTTGAACCTAAGCTTTCGGAACAATGGTTTGTTAAGATGAAAGGGTTAGCAGAACCTGCTAATAAAGCTGTTAGAAATGGAGATATGCAATTTATTCCTGAAAGATTTGACAAAATCTACTTTAGCTGGATGGATAATGTTAAAGATTGGTGTATATCAAGACAACTTTGGTGGGGACATAGAATTCCTGCATATTATTGTGATAATTGTGGAAAGATGACAGTGAGTGGGGATGAAATAACTACGTGTCCACATTGTGGAAGTACTGTACATCAAGATGAAGATACACTTGATACATGGTTTAGTTCAGCATTATGGCCATTTGCAACACTAGGTTGGCCAGAAGAGACAGCAGATTTTAAAAAGTTCTTCCCAACAGATGTATTAGTAACAGGATATGATATCATCTTTTTCTGGGTTGCAAGAATGTTATTCTCAAGCATAGAACATACAGGAAAGCCTCCATTTAAACATGTTTTAATTCATGGTTTAGTAAGAGATGAGCTTGGCAGAAAAATGTCTAAATCGCTTGGAAATGGAGTAGATCCACTAGAAGTAATAGATAAATATGGTGCTGACTCATTTAGATATGCTCTAGTTCAAGGAACAGCTCCAGGTAATGACATGAGGTATTTACCTGAAAAAATTGAAGCAGGAAGAAATTTTGCAAACAAACTTTGGAATGCATCACGATTTGCTATGATGAATTTTGGTGAAACTGAATTTACACATGATTCTTCGAAAATGTGTATAGAAGATAAATGGATTTTAAACAAAGCTAATACAGCAGTGAAAGAGATTACAGATTGCATGGAAAAATATGAATTTGGTATTGCCATTCAAAAGATTATGGAATTAATTAGAGATGAAATTTGTGACTGGTATATTGAAATGATTAAGCCACGATTATATGATATGACAAATGAAACAAGAGACGAGGCTTTGTATACATTAAATGAAGTTTTAAGAATTTCCCTTAAAATGTTGCATCCGTTTATGCCATTCATTACGGAAGAAATATATATGAATTTAAAACATGATGATGAAAGCATCATGATTTCTGAATGGCCTAAATATGAGGTTTCAAGAGAATTTAAGCAAGAAGAAATAGATATTGAAATCATCAAAGAAATTATTAAAAATGTTAGAAATGTTAGAGCAAATATGAATGTTGCACCTTCTAAGAAAGCAAGTATGATTTTTGTAACAGAAAATCCAAGTGTTATTGAAGAGGGAAGAGACTTTATCTCTAAACTTGCTTATGCAGAAAGCATTACTACTCAAAAAGATAAAACTGGAATTCCAGAAAATAGCGTATCAATTGCTGCACCTGGAATGGAAATCTATATACCATTTGCAGAGCTTGTAGATATTGCAGAGGAAATTAAGAGATTAGAAAAAGAGCAATTAACGTATCAAAATGAAATAAATAGGGTAGATAGGATGCTTGCTAATGAAGGATTTATAGCCAAAGCGCCAGCAAGCAAAATTGAGGAAGAAAAAGCTAAAAAAGTGAAATATGAAGAATTACTTCAAAAGACGACAAAACAAATTGAAAAATTAAGAAAGTAAGAAAAATGAAATGGTATCCTGAACTTCGCACAATGGGAATGTCCGGAACCACTGAAAAAGTCCATTAGTTGTGCATTATGACATGTATAAAGTGTAGCTGAGCAATCAGGAGAATATCATAATAAATAAAGAATTTTAGCAAAGCATATCTTTTAAAGAGGTATGCTTTGCTTTTATAATTTCAAAAAAGTTGCGCCATATTGCCACATTTAGAATAATTCAATTGACAATAATAGATTGGAGGAATATTTATGGATATGAAAATTGTTTACCCTGCATTTTTTACATATGATAAGAAAGAAGAGTGGATATGATTGAATATTATAAAAGGAATAGTCTTAAATCTATAAAAAAACACTAACCATTCCAGAGTGGTTAAATGTGCTGGCAGAGAATAATAGTATTAATTTTTCACAAGTATTACAAGAGGCATTAAAGGAGAAATTGTTGAATTAAAGTTTACAAAATTTAGTGATTGACAATGAAAGTGCGTGGTGCTAAAATGTAATTGTTCACGTAGAGGACAAAGTAAGTTATCGGAAATTCCTTTAGAGATGGTTTGTCACCGGCTGAAAGCAGACCTAGGATATGTAACTGAAAAACTACCCTCATGGTTTGCGTTGACCGTTGATGACGATATAATCTTAATTAAGTGAAATTTAGGATGGAACCGTGTTTAATAAAAATAAGCACTCCTAATGCTGCAAAAGCATTGGGAGTGCTTTTGTCAAGATTTGCACAACTAATGGACGAGTCTATTGTGCGAATGCGAATAATAAGGAGGAATAATTATGATTAAAGTTACTTTGAAAGATGGAAGTGTGAAAAAAATTGAAAATGCAATGTCTGTCATTGACTTTGCAAAGAGTCTTTCAGAAGGTTTGGCAAGAGTTGCAACCTGTGCTGAAATAGATAGCGAAGTGAAAGATTTAAGATATATGATTGAGAAAGACTGCTCAATCAATATTTTAACATTTGATTCAGATTTAAATGGAAAGAAAGCATATTGGCATACGACTTCTCATATCATGGCGCAAGCTGTGAAGAGATTGTTCCCAAATACAAAATTAACAATAGGTCCATCAATAGATGAAGGATTCTACTATGATTTTGACCCTGAAAACAATTTTACTGAAGAAGATAAAGCTAAAATTGAAGAAGAAATGAAGAAAATTATTAAAGAAGATTTGCCAATTGAAAGATTCGAACTTCCAAGAGAAGAAGCTATTAAATTAATGGAAGAAAAAGGTGAGCCTTATAAGGTAGAATTAATAAATGATTTACCTGAAGGAGAGACGATTTCTTTTTACAAACAAGGTGAATTCACAGACCTTTGTGCTGGACCTCACTTACTATCTACAGGAAAAGTAAAAGCAATAAAAATATTATCATCATCTTCTGCATATTGGAGAGGAGATGCGAAAAATAAAGCACTTCAAAGGGTTTATGGTATCTCTTTTACAAAGAATGCAGACCTTGAGGAATATGTCACAAAACTTGAAGAAGCCAAAGAAAGAGACCATAGAAAAATTGGTAAAGAATTAGGAATTTTCATGACAAGTGATCTAACAGGAAAAGGACTTCCTTTGTATTTGCCAAATGGTTATATTATATGGGAAGAGTTAGAAAACTATATTAAAGGGAAAGAAAAGAAACGTGGCTATAAGCATGTATTAACTCCACCAATGGGAAATGTTGAACTATATAAAACTTCAGGACACTGGGCTCATTATAAAGATGGAATGTTCCCTAAAATGGAAGTGGAAGGAGAGGAATTTGTTCTTCGTCCAATGAATTGTCCACATCATATGATGATATATGCAAATGAAATACATTCCTATAGAGATTTGCCAATTAGAATTGCTGAAATTGCTAGAGATAGTAGATTTGAAGCAAGTGGTACATTAAAAGGAATCGAAAGAGTAAGAACGTTCTGCCAAAATGATTCTCACATATTTGTAACGCCAGAGCAAATTGAATCAGAGTTTAAGAATGTGGTTGATTTAATCCTTGAAGTTTATCAAGAGCTAAACATTAAAGATTATCGTTTTGAATTATCTTTAAGAGATCCTGCAAATACCGAAAAATATTATCCAGATGATGAGATGTGGAATCATGCAGAAGATACATTAAGACATGTTTTGAATGATATTGGTATCGAGTATGTTGAGAAAAAAGGTGAAGCAGCTTTCTATGGGCCAAAATTAGACGTTCAAGTGAAACCAGCAGTTGGTAATGAATACACATTATCTACTTGTCAATTGGATTTCTGCTTGCCAATGAGATTTGATCTTGGCTATATTGACAAAGATGGTCAAAAGAAAACTCCTGTTGTACTTCATAGAGCAGTATTTGGAAGTATCGATAGGTTTATGGCATTCTACTTGGAAGAAACAAAAGGTGCACTTCCAACATGGCTTTCTCCAGTACAGGTAAAGGTTCTTCCAATTTCTACGGAAAAACATGGCGATTATGGTCAAAAATTAGTTGAAGAATTGAGAAATGAAGGCGTTAGAGCTGAGCTAGATGACAGAAATGAGAAGATAGGTTACAAGATTAGGGAAGCACAAGTACACAAAGTTCCATATATGCTTGTTGTGGGAGATAAAGAAATTGAAGCAAATGCTGTAGGAGTTCGTTCAAGAGGTGAAGGTGACTTAGGGGCAATGGACTTTGAAGAATTTAAGAAGAAAATAAAAGAGGAAATAAAAAGGTAAAATTTATGGCCAATTTAGTGTTGAGTAAAAAATATAAATAGTATATAATGGTGTTATCAAATTAGGGGGAGGAAGAAAAATGAAAAAATGGTTATGTTTAGTGGCGTCTATTGTACTTTGTTTAGGTATTAGTAGCATGTCATTTGCAGCATCACTTACGGATATCAAAGGTACCAAATATGAAGACGCCGTCGAAAATTTAATTGAGGTTGGATTAGTAAATGGCTTTGAAGATAATACTTATAGACCAAATGTTGCAGTTACAAGGGCACAAATGGCAAAACTAATGGTAATAGCATTGGGTGAGGAAGGAAAAGTTGATTATGCAAGTTTACAATCAACTACTTTCACAGACATGAATTCAAATCACTGGGCATATGGTTATGTGAATGTTGCTAAAGATATAGGAGTTATTAATGGATACACTGATGGTTCGTTTGATCCAGATGCAACTGTAAGTTATGCTGAAGCAACAACAATGGTTGTTCGTGCTTTGGGATATGAAGACAAAGTAGCGCAAATTAGTGAAGCATGGCCTAATAACTATATTTCTTGTGCCAAAGATTTAGAATTATTTGAAAACATTAGCACATTTGATAATAACACAGGCGCTGCAAGAGGAGATATTGCAATTTTACTATGGAACACTTTAAACACTGGTGTTTGCAAAGTTGTTGCTCAAAATGATAAAGGTTTGGTGTATGGCGAAGGCGAATTAATGCTTTCTAAATACAAGAACTATATCTATATGTCAGACGGCGTAATCACAGATGTTGATTTTGATGATGATTTTGAAAATGCAACGGTTACCATTACAGGAAAAGAAAAAATTAAAGTCTCTATGAGTGATACAGATGTTATCAAGTATTTAGGAAAAGAAATAACATTATTGTATAATGAAAATACAAAAAAAATATTAGATATTTATGCTCTAAAGAAATATAAAGAGGATACTGGAGATATTACAAAGCTTACTAGCAAAAAAATTTATATTGATGATGAAGAGTATACATTACCAGATAAAAATAGCATATTCTTATATAAAGTTGATGATATTGATGATGCTATAGAAGCAACTGTTTATCTAGATGGTAAAACAGTAAAATATGTCTTAGCACAAGGTGCAAGAAAAGTTGAAGTAGCAATGGTTACTAAAAATAACGTAAAAGTAAACAAAGAGGAAGGCGTTACATTAAAGAAAATTGGTTCTAGCTCCACTACTTCGTATGCATTAATTGATGCTAAGAAAATGCCAGATAAGTATTCAGTTATTTTCTATTATCTAAATGCAGATGATGAGATCGGTATATTACAAGAAGTATCAGAAGAAGATGCTAAAAAAATTAGTAGTTTATCTACTTTAAAAATAAAAGTAGGAACGAAGACTTATGAATATGATTCAAAAAATTATGAAGTATATTCAGCAACTACATCAAACTTTAAAACATTAGCATTTAGAAATATTGATGAAGATGATGATTTGGCTTATGTATATGAACATGGTGGAAAAACATATGTTGTTGTATTTGAAGATGCTGCTGAAGATGAATCTAATAAGAGTAGTTTGTATAAAGATTTAACAAAGTATATTGATAATGTAAAGAGTGAAGAAAGTAAAGAAAGTAGATATTCACAAGAAACATTTGCAAAATTTATTGAAGCATTGGAAGATGCTAGAGCAATTAAATCTACAGCTACTACTGCTAAGATTAATTCTGCTATGGAGGATTTAAAAACAGCATATGATGATTTAAAAACAGTTTCTGCTACTTCAAAAGAAGGAAAAGTTGTAAGTAAGAGGGCCGAATTAAGAGCATTAATTAATGGTAAAGCGAAGACTGTTGTCAATGACAAAGCAAAATATACAAGCGATACTTACAATACTTTCAATAACAAATTGACCGCTGCAAATAAGCTATTAAAAGAAACAGATAATACATTATCTGAAGTTACAGAAGCATATGATGATTTGAATAATGCAATCAACAAATTAGTTTTAGTAGCAAATACTCAAGAATACAAAGATGCATTAGCGGCTTTAAATGCTGCAATTAATAGAAGCAGTAGTTTATCTTCGAAAGATTCATATACGGAAGCTTCTTATAATAACTATAAAACCGCTTATGATGCTGCTGTTTTAATAAAGAATAATGCAGCGACTAAAACCGCCAGTGATATGAAATTAGCAACACAAAAATTAAATGATGCAATTGATAACTTACAATTAGCATTAGATACAGTTAAAGATGATTTAAATGCTTTAATAGTTGAAAGCATTGATAAAATAGAATCAGAAGATGATTATACTCCTGAAACATATGCTGCATTTGAAAAGGTATACGACAATGCTAGAAAAGTTTCGCAAGGAACTGATTTAAATGCTATTAAACAAGCTTTAACAGATTTAAAGAAAGCAAAAGATGCATTAAAGTTAGTTGATGATGAATTGAATGATATCATTAAAGCTGTTGAGAAAATGAAAACAGCGAAAAATGTGGCAGAAGCATTAAATATGAGTGCACAAAAACCTTCTGATAAATTAAATAAAATTAATAATATTAAGAAGGCAGTGAGACAAGATTTAGAAGATGTTATTCAACTTGCTAATGCAAAAGCAAATGAAGAAGGAGCAGATGGTGATGGTAGCTTAAATATTGCAATAGGAAATGCAAAGAAAGTTTTAAGTTCAAATTCTTCAACAATTGCTAATTTAGTAAGTGCATATGACAATTTAAATTCATTAGTAAAATAAATCATAAGTTTTTCATACTGAATTCACAAACTGAACACATTTATTATTTAAGATATATACAAGATGAAAAATCATCAAAGATTGGTATTTTAAAGTTTAGGTTCCCACTTTGTTAAGATATCAATAAAAGCAAAGTCCCAATAAAGTGACTTTGCTTTTTTTATATAACTTTCTTATTTTGTTCATTTTGCGTACGAATTCATTGACTATATATTAAAATTTTTATATAATTCTTATTTGAAAATAAAAAGACGAGAGGAGTATAGGATATGAATCAAAATGAAAAATGGTTTGCAATGTCGGTGGATGAAGTTGAAAAAACTTTAGAGACTGACAGCTTTAATGGTCTTTCTTCAGAACAGGTTGAAGCAAAGAGTAGAGTGTTTGGCAAGAATGAGATTGTTTCTAAAAATAAAAAGTCAATTGCGCAAATGATAATTGGGCAATTTCAAGATTTTATGATAATTGTTTTGATTATTGCTGCAATCATTTCTGGCATTGTTGGATATCAGCAAGGAGAAGGTTTTACAGATTCAATTATCATTTTAATCATTGTTATATTAAATGCGATAATTGGTGTAGTGCAAGAGGTAAAGGCACAAAAATCATTAGATGCGTTAAAAAACTTAAGTGCTCCTCATTGTAAAGTAGTAAGAGATGGCAAAGTTCAAGATCTAGAATCTAAATATTTAGTGCCAGGTGATGTTGTTATTTTGGAGACTGGTGACTTTATTCCAGCAGATTTAAGATTGATTGAAGCAATTAACTTAAAGACGCAAGAATCTGCTTTAACAGGTGAATCGTTACCAGTAGAGAAAAATATAGAAAAAATTGATAATCAAGAAATTGGTATTGGTGATAGAGTAAATTGTGCATTTTCATCCAGTCTTGTTACTTATGGTAGAGGCAAAGGTATCGTTGTTGAAACTGGAATGCAAACAGAAGTTGGAAAGATAGCATCAATGCTTGATAGTGTAGATGATAGTGAAACACCATTAAGTCGCCGTTTGGAAGCACTTGGTAAAACTTTAGGCATAGCAGCTTTAGTTATCTGTGTAGTTATATTTATAGTTGGTTCTTTTGTACACGGAAGAGAAATATTTGAAATGTTTATGACAGCAGTTAGTTTAGCTGTTGCAGCTATTCCAGAAGGTTTGCCTGCTATTTCAACCATTGTACTTTCAATTGGCGTTCAAAGAATGGTAAAAAGAAATGCAATTATTCGTACACTTCCTTCTGTTGAAACATTAGGTAGTGCTACGGTAATTTGTTCTGATAAAACAGGTACGCTTACGCAAAATAAAATGACTGTTGAAAAGATATTTTATAATAATGAATTGTTTGAAACAAAAGAAAAACTTCATAATTTAGATGATCATTTTAGATTATTAATAGACTCTATGGTACTTTGCAACGATACAAAACTTAGTATAGTGGAGAAAGGTGTAACACAAGAAAATGAAACTCAATACAATTTGGCAGGGGATCCAACAGAAACTGCTTTAGTTGATTTAGGAATCAAAGTTGGAATGGTTAAGACAAATGTAGATGCTAATAATCCTAGGGTGGATGAAGTACCATTTGATTCTGAAAGAAAATTAATGAGTACTGTTAATCAAACTTCTAATGGTTTTGTTGTATATACTAAAGGTGGTGTAGACGAGTTACTTGCAAAGTGCTCGAAGATTTATTTAGATAATCAAGAGGTTACAATTACAAATGAGCATAAGAATTATATTAGAAAAGTAAATGAAGACATGGCTAAAAACGCGTTAAGGGTGTTAGCAATGGCTTATAAAAGATTACCAGATTCCATGTATTCTAAAGGAAATGTAGCGGCGAACAGCGTTGACCATAGTAATAAAGAAGAGTTAGAATCAGACCTAGTATACATTGGTATGGTAGGCATGATTGACCCTGCTAGACCAGAAGCAAAAGAGGCTGTTCATAAATGTAGAACTGCCGGCATTAAACCAGTCATGATTACGGGGGATCACAAGATTACCGCAATGGCAATTGCAAAAAATATTGGAATTCTTGAAAATGAAATAGAAGCAATTACAGGTGCAGAACTGGAAAAGATGTCTCAAGAAGATTTAGAGAAAAATGTAAAGAATTATTCAGTTTATGCTAGGGTTTCACCAGAGCATAAAGTTAGAATTGTAAAAGCATGGCAATCGCATGGAGAAGTTGTTGCTATGACTGGTGATGGTGTTAATGATGCTCCTGCTTTGAAACAAGCAGATATTGGTGCCGCTATGGGAATTGTGGGTACTGATGTTGCTAAAGAAGCAGCAGATGTGGTGTTAACAGATGATAACTTTGCAACAATCGTTTCAGCAGTTGAGGAAGGAAGAAGAATCTATGATAATATTTTAAAAGCTGTTCAATATTTGCTTTCGTCCAATATAGGTGAAATTATTATCTTATTTGTTGCAACAATTCTTGGTTGGGTTGTGGAGCCTTTACTTCCAATTCACATTCTATGGATTAATTTGGTAACAGATAGTTTACCAGCATTAGCATTAAGTGTCGATCCTGCAGAAGATAATATTATGGAGAGAAAAGCGAGAAAAGATAAAAATATTTTTTCTAAAGGAATGGTATGGAGAATCATTTATCAAGGAGTCATGGTTGGAATTTTGACACTTGTTGCATTCGGAGCTGGTTGTGGATTTAATTTTGCATTATTGTCAGATCCGGCAGTGGCAATGACTTCACAAACAATGGCATTCGCAGTACTTGGTATGAGCGAGCTTGTGCATGCATATAATACACGCTCAAACAAGAAATCTATATTCAAAGTTGGCTTGGGAACAAATAAGACGTTAATATTAGCCACTGCAATATCTTTACTTTTGATGATATTTGTTTTACTTGTTCCAGGAGTTCAAGGAATATTTAAAATTGCAACACTTTCAACAAACAATTGGATGTGGATAATTGGCTTATCTTTTACTCCAATGATAATTGTTGAAGTCTTTAAACTTCTAAAAATAAATAGTTTTAAAGATGAAAATTAGGTATATAATACAAATTTACAGCATAGAATACGAATTTACTCACTAAAGGTTGACATAAGGCAAAAATAATGATATAATACAAAAGGTTTTTATGCTATAGATATTCTTAACTTTAATAAGGAGGAATAAAAGTGTCTATCAGTGTGAGCGTTTTGGAGAATGTGCAGAAGGTAGTGGCTAATTCCATTAGTGATTCAAGACGTAGTGAGCAAATGAAGCGAGCTATGATTGATACGGAACCAATACATTTTAAAACCGTCGTAGAACTCCCAGTAGATCAGTTTTATCGGAATGTTTTTGAAAAGCTTGGCTTTTCTTTTACGAGCCAGCAAAAAGCAATTTTGCCTAAAGGCTGGAAAGTAAAGGTAGATGATTCTTCAGTGAAGCTTATTGACAACTTGGGTAGGATTCGTGGAAATTTTTATGCTTATGGAGTGAACGGAAACCAAAAGACTGTTGTAGAACTCAATAGAAGATATAGACCTATTTTTCAGTATTCGGAGGATGATACACAGGTAGCAGGATGCATTTTAGATAATGCCACTGGTGAGATTATTCACGAAGTTTGGCGTGGTGAGAGAGATTGCTTTAATGCATTTGATGTTTCAGCATCTATGCATGAATATCTAAAAAAGTATTATCCAGATTGGGAAGACTTTTGTGCGTACTGGTAAAAATATCTTTTCTCCAAGGAAAGAAGAGTAAAAGAAAAAGTGCATTGAAATTTATTTGATTGTAAATTTCAATGCACTTTTTTGTTTGTATTTCAATTACAAATAACTTATGCACATCGAAGCGGAGCTGAGAGGAGAAGTCCTCGAACAAACAAAAAAATAAAGCCAGTATGAAAAACATACTGACTTTTGGTGCGGGTGAGAGGACTTGAACCCCCACGTCGAAGACACTAGATCCTAAGTCTAGCGCGTCTGCCAGTTCCGCCACACCCGCATTCGCTTGAACAATTAGTATATTAGCATATTTGCTATCATAATGTCAATAGAAAATACGAAAATATTAAAAATTTAATAGGAGAAAAACTAATTAAAATACTGTATGGCAGTGCAATATGATTATGTAAGATATGAGAAATAATAAATATTTTTATACTGCAATTTCAGTGATTGCTATGAAATAAAATTATATAAAAAACATTTTCTCAGTATTTTTCAAAATTTTAGATATAAAAAATACCATTATAATCAGCTTTCCCTTGATTATAATGAATAAAAAGTAAAGATTTTTAAACTCGAAAAAAGTTGTTAATGAGCAAATGAATGTTAAAAGCCCACGCTTACAAGGCTTAGCAAATGATATTTTTTTCAAAATAAGGAGGAGCAGTGATTTGGCGTAACGACTTTTTTGCATAAAAAAAGTCGCAAGCCAAATAAACTTGCGACGACTGGTCGGGGTGACAACCCCTAAATACGCATTACAATCACCTGTATTTAAGCCATTCTTGGCTCAGTTTTTGAATTCGTGAAACAAATTCGTGAAAATTCACTTTTATTTTTACTGTGAAATCTTGAATTGGTTTCACGATATTTTTTTAATTCTAGTAGGTTTTAAGAGATTTCTTCTTTTAGAAGAAACACGTCGTTTTGTTCTAAATAGCTCTCTACATTTTTGTACTCTGATATTTCGAAGTGATCATCTACATTTACATAGTATTTCATCGTAGTTGCAATATCTGTATGACCCATTATTTTTTGAAGTACAGCAGGAGCAATTTTAGCTTCTACACACCTCGTTGCAAATGTATGCCTTAACATATGTGAATGCACATCACTTGTAACTTCATCTTTTCCACTTTTACTTATATAATTTCTAACTCTAATACCGCATTTGATACATATTCTTTTAAGTGCAGAGTTGATGGAGCCTTCATCATAAAGAGTTCCATCATTTTTGCAAAAGAGTAGATTCTCTTTATTCTTATGGTAGTGATTTAAGCTACCAACAAGTGCCATTCGACTCATAGTATTTAGATTAATCGTACGCTTTCCAGAATATGTTTTTGCAGTAGTTCCGATAATATTATTTCCGTCAATATCTTTAGTCAATGTTCGTTTGATAGATAGTTTTCCATTTTCCATATCAACATCATCCGTTGATAATGTTAAACATTCTCCAATTCTCATACCAGTAGTTAGTTGCAACAAGAATAAATACTTGTGCTTGCACGTTGAGTCTGGAGTACTTGCCAAGTAGGTGTAAAGCTTCTTTTCTTCTTCAATCGTAAGAGCTGTAATTGGCTCTGCTACAGCTTCACTACTTGGCATTGCAATTTTGTTGTAACCTTCAAAGAAATTTATCGTTATTATTCTTTGGTAAAAAGCATAAGCAAATGCTTGTGAGATAATCTCATATTGCTTTTTAATCGTACTTTCAGAATACTTCCTAATAGATTCAAAATAGCTTAAAAGGTCAGCTCTTGAAACTTTGGTAATAGATTTATTCACAAACTTTTCTTTCTGCATTCTTTTTAAAGCATCCATATTAGTTTTAAATGTGTTCTTACTAATTCTACCCATTTGAAGAGCTTCTTTCTTTAAGTGCTTTATAATGTCACTAATAGAGCAATTGGTAGCTTTATTTAGTACAATAGGACCTTCTGTTTTCTCAAGAGTATCCTTAAAAGCGTAGAGCTTTCTTAAAGCTTCTTCTTGTGTTTTACCTGTAAAGGTTTTAGTTTGACGTTTTCCGTTTAAGTCCTTTCCAAGAGATAAAACAGCTTTGATTACTTCAGAAGTATAGTATAGGCTATTCTCATCAACATAAGAAAGGTCATTCTTGCATTTTGAACATTTTAATAACGATTTGATTTCTTTTTTACTATTACAATCATAAATTGTTTTGCATTTCTTACAAATTTTCTGAATTGGAAATTTTAAAGTGGATTTTAGCTTTCGATTGGTGTAGGTTCCGACTGTGATTTTCTCTAATTTCATAGAAACCTCCTAAAACTTATTTTTTAGAATACGTGTCTGTGATTTAAGTATTCTTCTAAAGCACTCTTTTTCACATAGAACGCTCTACCAATCTTAATGCTAGGAAAATCTGGCCTATGGAATAGCTCCAATATTTTCTGATTTCCACACTTAAACAATTTCCTACAATACTTTGTTGAACATAGTTCAATATCAACATTCATTTCATCTTTCATTTTTAATTCCTCCATTTACTTTAATCTGAAGGACAATAAAAATTGAATTTACAATACGACTAGACTAAAGAATTCACCCCTTTCTTGTATTATTTTGTAATCAATAATTTTTGCCCTCTACTATATAGCCATCGAAAATAGGTAAAAAGTCCGCCTGATTTCAAAAAAAGTTTAAAAGTTTTAACTTTTATTATGGCTTACACAATACTAGCCAGTGAGAATGAGGAAAAATCACGGTTGATTACAAAAAAATTGTAAAATTTTAATTTCACACATTGTCCCTCTATAATAAGAGCTATTGAAAACCAGTAAAATTTGCGGTTTAAATTGAAAACTTTTCAACTTTTTAATTATTGTAAACTAATATTTTCAATACCCTCTAATTAAATCACGATTCAAAACATACAAAAGTTGCCATCAAAATTGAAAAAAGTTTAAAAAGTTTTTTTATGTTAATTCGTGTGCTGAGGTTAAATTATATTGAACCCATTGATACAGAGGCAATGTATGAAATTTAACTTGAAAATCTTAAAAATAAAAAATTTTTAGATATTTCAAATCGATTGTTCACATAATACTCTTAGATTTTTTAGAAGTCAAGAAAAAGTTTTATGAAATTCTATAGAGTTTTTTTATCTTGAAAACTGTTTGTCTTTTAACTAAAAAATGATGAAAAGTTAGTTAGAAAGGAAATAATATTTTTTGTTTTAACAAAATGTGAAACAAAAATGGTGAAAATCGTCAAAAATGTTTCACATTTATATGGATTCGTTTGAAAAAATCCATATTTTTATGAATATTCGTTTGAAAAAGTCGATAAAATAATGATTAAATGCACAACAAAAACTCGTACAAATGCACAACAAAATTATGTATAGTTGCACAACAAAAATATGATTTTTTGCACAATAGGTATTGAAAAATACTTCAAAATAGGTTATTATATAGTTAAATACGTGATATGAGGTGATTCCTATGAAATTGACCAAAAAAGGATATAAAGAAAGGCTTATAGACAAGCTCATAGCAGAAAATTTACAGATATTTGGGGCAATTAGCCTAGAAGGACCTAAATGGTGTGGAAAGACGTGGACTGCTTTAAATAACTCTAATTCTGTAGTTTATTTGAATAATACCGCTGACAATTTTAAAGATAAACGTCTCGCTGAAATGGATGTTAATCTTATATTGGACAAAGAGGCTCCGGAAACAATAGATGAATGGCAAGAAGTTCCTCAAATATGGGATGCTGTTCGTTATAAATGTGATGAAGACAAAGAAAAAGGTAAATATATACTAACTGGTTCGGCAACACCTGTTACAAGTAAAGTACATCATTCTGGAGCAGGTAGAATATGCAAAATGAACATGTATACGATGTCTTTATATGAGTCGGGTGATTCTACAGGAGATGTTTCTTTAAAAGAACTTTTTGAGAATAAGAATATTGAAAGCAAAGTTGTAGAAAAAATAGGACTTGAAAGAATTGCAGAGCTTGTTGTAAGAGGTGGATGGCCAGAAGTAATAGATATGCCTGTTAAATCTGCCATGAGAATTGCCAAAAGTTATATAGAAGCAGTTCTTGATAAAGATATTGATGAAGTGGATGGAGTAAAAAGAGATAAAGAGAAAATGAGTATGCTACTTAGATCACTTGCTAGAAATGAATCTACCATTGTAACAAACAGTACTTTAATTAGTGATATTGAAGAAGACGATAATCAAAACAGTATAAGCAGAAATACAGTTACAGATTATTTAAATGCGCTTGATAAACTTCATTTAATAGAAAATCAGAACTCATTTATGTATAAAATCCGTTCGAGAGATAATGTTAGTAAAAATCCAAAAAGACACTTTACGGATCCTTCACTAGGTTGTGCTGTGCTAAATATTACACCAGAGAAGTTAATGAATGATTTAGAAACATTTGGATTCTACTTTGAAGCTTTGGTTGAAAGAGATTTAAGAATTTATTCTGAATATATCGGAGCTAAATTATATCATTATAGAGACAATAGGTCTGGAATGGAAGTTGATGCAATTATAGAACTTGCTGATGGTGAATATGGTGCAATAGAAATAAAACTTGGTGGTAATCAAGAAGAAGATGCTGCAACAAATTTGAAAAAGTTTTATGAAAGTGCAGAGATAAAACCTAAGTTTATGTGCGTTATTTGTGGGCTACATGATGTAATAACTCGTAGACCAGATGGAGTCTATGTGGTGCCAATAACAGCGTTGAAGCCATAATTAAAATATAAATTAATAGAAAGTAGGAATTATGAAGAAAGTATTAGATATGTCAAATGGAGATGCAAAAGCATTTTTCCTAAAGAATAAGAGCTATTTTTCATTAGACTTGCCTCCATATTTTGATTTCAACGTTTTACTTGAAACAATTAATAAAAAGATAAGTGGCAAAGATATAAGATCATATTGCACAGATAAACCAAGTAAGTACGAAGATGTTAATTTCAAATTGTATCATAATAAAGATGGAAAATATGATTGGAGACCTTTTGAATTAATTCATCCAGTTTTATATGTTAATTTGGTTAATGAATTGTGCGAAAAGGATAATTGGAAGAAAATATGTAAAAGATTTAAAGAATTTCAAAGCAATAAAAAAATAATTTGTTGTAGTATACCATGTGAATCTAATAATAAAAAGTCAGACAAAAAAGATACAATTCTAAATTGGTGGAATACATTTGAACAAAAGAGTATTTCATTGGCTTTGGAGTATAATTGTATGGCAATTACAGATATTACTAACTGTTATGGCTCAATATACACTCATTCAATTGCGTGGGCAATTGAAACTAAACCGGTTGCCAAAGCAAATAGAGATTCTACATTACTTGGAAATAAGATAGACAAATTAATTCAAGAAATGTCATATCAGCAAACAAATGGAATTCCTCAAGGAAGTGTTTTGATGGATTTTATAGCGGAAATGGTTCTTGGATATGGTGATGAACAAATAAGTAAAAGAATATCATCAGAGACCAAAATAAAAGACTATAAAATTCTAAGATATAGAGATGACTATAGAATTTTCGCACAAAGTGAATTTGATTTAAATGATATTTTGAAAATCATAACAGAAGAATTAACATCGTTAAACTTTAAATTGAATGCTAATAAGACGATTATTTCAGATGACATTATTACAAACTCAATAAAGAAGGATAAAGCTGACCTGCTATTACATAATTATCTCGTTCCCAATAATTTACAAAAATCGTTATTTAATATTAGATCTTTTTCATTACAATACCCTAATAGTGGTAGTTTATTAGTGTTGATGAGTGAATTATACAATGAGCAAGTTAAAACATTAACTAAACGACCAAGCAACTATGATCAGTGCATAAGTATATTGGTTGAAATAATGATGAAAAATCCAAAGGCATATGGAATGTGCATATTAGTTTTAAGCACAATTTTTAAATCACTTGGAAAAACGACAGTTGAAAAATACATTAATAAAATCTTAAAGAAATTTAAGAAATTTCCGAATACAAGTTATATTGAAATTTGGCTACAACGTCTAACAATTACTCAAAATAGAAGTAAGAAGTATTCATGTGCTTTATGCGAAAAAGTATATTCTAATTCGATAAACATTTGGAATTCAAATTGGCTAAACTTTGCATTAAATGAAGATTTAATATTGGATGAAAATATTATTTCTTCACTTGCACCAAGTGTTACTGCTGATGAAGTAGATCCGTTCGCATATGAATTATTATAATTATATTGGAGGAATCTTTATGACAGATAAAGAACAAAAACAAAAAGCTAAAGAATTTGCTGAGTTTTGGAAGGGCAAAGGATATGAAAAAGGTCAGTCACAAATATTTTGGACCAGCCTTCTTACAGAAGTTTATGGAGTGAAAGATCCAAAAAGTTTTGTTGAATTTGAAGACCAAGTAATGATGGACAAGTCGACTGGCTTTATAGATGTATATATACCTACAACTAAAGTTCTAATAGAGCAAAAGAGTATTGAAAAGGATTTGAGGAAGCCTATCAAACAATCTGATGGGAGTTTACTTACTCCTTTCCAACAAGCTAAAAGATATATAGCAGATTTACCATTATCTCGCCATCCAAAGTGGGTTATTACTTGTAATTTTAAATCTTTCTTAATTTACAATATGGAAAACCCTAATGGAGAACCTGAGGAAATATTGCTTGAAAACTTAGAAAAAGAGTATTATCGTTTGCAATTTATTGTAGATAAAGAAAATGAAAATCTCAAAAGAGAAATGGAAATCTCTATTAGAGCTGGAGATGTTGTAGGAAAGCTTTATGATGAACTTATAAAACTATACATAGACCCTACTTCTGAAAAATCTTTAAAAAGTCTTAACATGTTATGCGTTAGACTTGTATTTTGTTTGTATGCAGAAGATGCAGGATTATTTGGAAAACACGCAATGTTTCACGATTACTTAAATAGATTTGATGCAAGGGATTTAAGACGTGCTTTAATAGATTTGTTTAAAGTATTGGATATTGAAACAGATAAAAGAGACCCATATCTTGATGAGGAACTTGCAAAATTTCCATATGTTAATGGTGGATTATTTGCAGAAGAAGATATAGAAATTCCTATGATGAACGATAAAGTAAAAGAATTGCTATTACAAGAAGCATCAGAGGATTTTGATTGGAGTGAAATATCTCCAACTATATTTGGAGCTATATTTGAAAGTACATTAAATCCAGAAACTCGTAGAAGTGGCGGTATGCACTATACTTCTATTGAAAACATACATAAGGTAATTGACCCATTGTTTTTAGATGAACTTACCGACGAGCTAGAAAACAAAATAATGAACTTAACTACTGAAAAAGCAATTAAGGATAACGTTGAGACATTTCAAAACAAGTTAGCAAGCCTTAAATTTTTAGACCCTGCTTGTGGAAGTGGTAACTTTTTGACAGAAACATACTTATCATTGAGAAAACTTGAGAATAAAGCATTAGAAAAGCTTTACAAAGGTCAATTATTTATGGGATATGATAAATTAAATCCTATAAAAGTATCTATTGGACAATTTTTTGGTATTGAAATTAATGATTTTGCAGTTACAGTTGCCAAAACAGCTTTATGGATTGCTGAAAGTAAAATGATGAAAGAAACAGAAACAATATTGAATTTGAATTTAGATTTCTTACCACTTAAATCATACGTAAATATAGTTGAAGCAAATGCTTTAAGAATTGACTGGAATGATGTAGTTTCGAAGGATGAAGTTAATTATATAATGGGCAATCCACCGTTTAGTGGAACAAAAACTATGGGAAAAGAGCAAAAAAGTGATACCGAATTAATATTTAAGAATTGGAAAAACTTCGGTACTCTGGATTACGTTGCGTGTTGGTACAAAAAAGCAAATGATTATATAATGAATACAAGCATTAAGTGTGCTTTTGTTTCTACAAATTCTATATGTCAAGGAGAACAGGTTGCTAATTTATGGGAGCCTTTATTAACAAATGGTATTAATATAGATTTTGCATACAGAACGTTTATATGGGACAGTGAAGCATCAATTAAAGCACACGTTCATTGTATAATTGTTGGGTTTAGTAGAATTGATAATTGTGGAGACAAAATTATTTATGACAATGGAAGAAAAATTATTGCTAAAAACATTAATCCATATTTGGTCAATGGAGATAATGTATTCATTAGAAATGCACAAAAACCAATTTGCTCAAATGTTCCAACAATGTATATTGGATGTGATTTTAAGGATGATGGAAATTATGTTATGACAGAGAAAGAAAAAGACGAATTAATAAAAAAAGAACCCCAGGCAATTTCTTTTGTTCGTAAGTATATGATGGGAAAGGATTTTATTAACAGAAAACCTAGGTATTGCTTGTGGTTAAAAGATGCTGATCCGTCTGAACTAAAGAAATGCCCATTGATTATTGAGAGAATTAAAAAAGTTAAAGAATTTAGGTTGTCTTGTCCTAGCCCAGATACGAATAGATATGCTGAAACGCCTACTTTACCTGTTAGATTAAGATTTTATAGTTTAAATAGATATTGTGATACCGTTTCACTACCAATGGTTTCATCGCAAAATAGGAAATATATCCCTATCGATATTCTAAAAGCAGATGTCATAGCGGGGGGAAAATTGTTTTTAATTCCTGATATTACAATTTTCCATTTTGGAGTATTAACTTCAAATGTTCATATGGCGTGGATGAGAACAGTTGCAGGACGTTTAAAAAGTGATTATAGCTATTCTAGTGGAATTGTTTATAATACTTTCCCTTGGTGTGATCCAACTGATGAACAGAAAGCCAAAATAGAAAAAACAGCTCAAGCAATACTAGATGCAAGAGCATTATATTCTAATAGCACGCTTGCAGATTTATATGATGAACTTACAATGCCAGTAGAACTTCGTAAAGCACACCAAGAAAATGATAAAGCAGTGATGGAAGCTTATGGCTTTGATTGGAGAAAAATGACAGAATCTGATTGCGTGGCGGAACTTATGAAAATGTATCAAAAATTAACAGAAAATAGTAAATGAGGTGTTATTGTGAAAAAAATAGTTTATTTTGATGAAGAATCCGCTCTAGATTATATAATTTTGAAAGATAATGGAAAAAAAGTTACTGAGACCATAACTAAATTATCTGGAAATCTTGATGCAAAATTAGCTGCTGAATTTGGAGATACACTGGATGAAGAAATTCAAAATAAAATCATATCTTTTATTCAAAAAGTAGTCTTACATTCTAGTTTTGGGATTGGCGGAAAAGTTAATGGAGAGATAAACAAATATAGTACAACAACGATAAACAACACAGTATTAACAGATTATATAAAAAAAGCAAGTAGAGACAAACGTAATGTTAAAAAGTTTAGTAATATTAATATTGAGGTATATCCGTTATCTATGGCGTATTATAGGTTATATACACCATACATGGAACTTATAGATGGTGCTAAGAATTATCAAGGAATAGACTTGACTATTATAGATAAAGTACTTACAAGTGTCAAAGGATATATAGAAGTAATATCAATAAATGATAAAGAAAAAGTTGTTTTAAGATTTAATAATAATACTTTTAGAGATAATTACAAGTTATCAGATATTTTAAAAATGAATTTGGATATATATGCAGTTAAGGTTGGACGTATTAGTGAAAGTAAATTAAATCTCAATAATGAAATTATTATGCAAGAAAGTTCAGTGACAGCGGATGAGATATTGTCTAATAAAATTAATGCTACTAATAGAGAAATTGATGTATATGATGTAGTTTTGGCAGGTGTTTCAGATGAATAAATTTGTTTATTGGGGTCCAAAAGAAGAATTCATAAATCAATATCAATTAGAGAATGCTTTTGATTTTCATAAGCTTGTGATAATTGCTCAAAAAGAAGAAAAGCAGTTTGAAATTAAGGGGTATAAAGGTACTGATGACGAAAAAATTGATTCAATAGAAAAACTAGTCATTTTTTCCGATGAATATGCAATGGTTAACGAGTGGGTTTTAGATAATTTCGAATCTTTTTTAAATCGATTCGACGTAAAAAATGCATACTTTCAAAATCCACCAAATAGTGTTTACGAAAAAATTAGAAAATCAGAATATTGTGAAGAAAAAAGATATGACTATTTGAAGATAAATACGGAATGCGTAAGGAATATTGCTGACAATTATTCAAAGGTAATAATAGGACAAGAGTTAGCCAAAGAACAACTTCTAAAAATGTTATACTCGGCCACTTTTGACTTTTTGAATGAAAAGCCATTAGTTTTAATGTTTTATGGATCCAGTGGACTTGGAAAAACAGAAACAGCAAAGTTTCTTTCTACCAAAATGGGAGGAAATTTATTTAGAAAGCAGTTTTCAATGTTTCAAAATAATGAATTTGCTAATTACTTGTTTGGAGCTAAACATTCGGAAATCAGTTTTGCTAGAGATTTACTTGATCGCGAAACTAATGTAATATTACTTGACGAGTTTGATAAAGCCAATAAAATCTTTTTAAGTGCATTTTATCAATTGCTTGATGAAGGGATTTTTGCTGATAAAAATTACTCTGTTGAATTAAAGAACTCTATTATAATATGTACATCGAATTACGAAAACATGGATGATATAAAAAGTAATCTAGGTTTTGCAATTTTTAACCGATTTGATGGGTTTATAAAATTTGAAAGATTTAGCGAAGATGATTGCAAAAAAATTATAGAGTCTTACTATAAAAAGTATTTTGATTTTCTTAATCCTTGCCAAAAGACATTAATTGAGCATAAGAATGTAAAAAAGTTATTGCTAAATAATGCCAATAAATTTAACAATGCTAGAGAGATAGATAGAGTTGTTAGAGAAGTAATTGTATCTGTCTTATTTGATGAGGAAATAAAAACTATAGAAGAGTAGGACGATATTTTTTAATACATCTTCTGTAAAATATAATCCATTAATAAGGGGATTGGGGTGTCCCCCATATAGCAAGTTGAAAATGTCGTATTACATTTTCTATGCTTGCTATTCAATAAAATGTTAAGAGTTGGTTATTATGTCATCTTAAGCTGACTTAAAAACCAGCTCTTTTTTATTAAATTTTCATTCAGTTTTCTCTTCAAAATCATGTGAACTTTTTTCCAAATGCCACTTCGTTTTTACTCAAGACTTAGAGAGATTTTATCAAAAATTCACTCGATGTTTTGGCTCCAAAGATATAATGATTTTTATCAAAAATCTCTCAAGTTTTGATCTGAAATCTTATTAATTTCTGAAAAGAAATTCTCACTTTACTCTTTCAAAATTCCAATATTCTTGAAATAAAAGTATGCCTCCTTGCCACCCAAAAAGAAGATTTCTTGCTCCTCAAAATTTCTAATTTCTAGTTCCAAGTTCACCAACTTTTGAAGCATCTTGCAATCATTTTTTGTAAGAGAAATGTCTTCGTCATCTTCAAAAATCATTTGCAAGTTTGGATTGTTTTCTTTCAATTCGATGACTTCATCTAGCAACTTTTTATACTCTTTATTCTTATATCTGAGTGCCACTTTTGCTTTATCAATTAGCTCTGCAATTTCAATACAATCTACATTAAATAATTCATATTCGTTCACGAGTTTTACCTCCAATCATTCAAAGTTTTAATTATAAATCAATTCCTTTATCACTATTTCTTCAGCTCGATTTTTAATGTTGTTCATCTTCTGCATCCACAAAATATGGTTCGAAGCTTTTATGTTTTCGTCTACATTTTCTTCTTTAGCAAGTTGAGATATTATCATATTAATTTGCTTTCTAGCTTCTTTATCTACAGAAACCAAATGGTTAACTAATTCCTCACTTGCTACTAAATGATCAAATATAGCCTTTCGATTCTCTTTCAAAAACTTCTCTCTTAATCTTCCATATTTGCCGATATTTCTTTTTTTGCCTTCCACACTACATTGTATATCAGGTACATACCAATCTTTACTTTTAACGTATTTAAAATCCATTCTAAAGTCCTCCTTTATTTAATCTCATATTACATAGAACCTATCTAAATTTTGATATTGATCTGAATTATCGTAAAATCTATTATCTCTTTTTAGTGAGTTAGAACTTACTCTATTAGTATTATTAATATTAGTATTATTAGAGCGGAGATTTTCCGGTTCTAGAGCCGTAAAATTTCCGGTACTAGAAGCGGAATTTTTACGGTTCTTGAAATAGTCATTTGGAAGTTCTTGGATTTTTCCAACATAAATGATATTTGGCTTTGAGCATTTTTGCTTTTCCTCGTGAACAAGCTCACACTCTCGTAGTTCTCTAAACGCTTTTGCAATGGTTTTATCAGATAGACCTAATAATTCTTGAAGTTCCTTTCTAGTGAAGTAGAGGTAAACACTATCGTCTTTATCTGTCCATCGATTAACAATGGATAAAGATAGCCTATCTAATAAAAATCCATATAGTAAGATGCTATCAGAACTTAATTTGTCTTTATAAAGTGGATGTAAGAATAATTCTTTTGGAATTTTGAGGTAATGTTTAAGATTGAAACACTCATGAAGCTTATATGCATGGAATGCCATTTTTGATTGCTCCTTTCAAATTGCCTTGAAAGAGCTTAAAATACAGGGATTGAAATTCGTGAAATTTCGTGAAACACTTTTTGGCTAGGATTTTAAATTCGTGAAACCAATTCGTGAAACAAAATTTCATTTTTTTGGTATTTTTCAAGATTTAAAAGAAACTAAAAAAATACCACTATAATCAGCTTTTCCTTGATTATAATGGTATTTATGCCTTTTGAATTTTTACAAATTCTACTCGATTACCCTTATTTTTGGGTAAAAAATGGTCGGGGTGAGAGGACTCGAACCTCCGGCCCCATGGTCCCAAACCACGTACTCTACCAACTGAGCCACACCCCGATAACAATCTATATGTTAGCACAAATTATTTATCATTTCAAGACTTTTTTTAAAAAAACGAAAAAAAATAAAAAATTTTGTAAACTTATTACTGTACTAAGCCATAATGCTTGACCTTAAGCCATTTTTGTGGTAAACTGCGTTTGTTAGTTTAATATTACATCCAAATCTATAATAAGAAATGGAGGTTATCTACTTTATGGGTAAAAAAATCAAATTCTATGCGGATATCATGGCATTCAATTCAAAAGTTACTGGTTCCAGAACTTTGTGTTCTATACGTTTTCCTAATGATGAACATGTCAAATTCCTTGTAGATTGTGGCATGTTTCATGAAAAGGAAAACGCTTGGCTGAACGGTAAGCTTGAATTTAATCCAGAATCCATAGACTTTGCGCTAATTACTCATAGTCATGTCGATCATATTGGTTCGTTGCCTCTTTTGGTGAAAAGAGGATATAGGGGACCAATTTATACATCTAGTGATGTGGCGAACTTTCTAATGCGTCCTGCATTAATGGATTGTCAATCGGTTTTGGCTGACACGGCAAGAATTAAGTCTATGCCGCCCATTTATTCGGATAAAGATGTTAACAATACTATGCGGCTTGTCCAAGGAGTTCCAATGCTTGAAGAGTGGTCTCCTGTGGAAAATGTGAAAGTTACTTTTTTCCAAAATGCACATGTCCCAGGAGCCGTTATCATCTTGGTTCGTGCAATTTATAGAGGGTATGGAGCCATTAATCTTTTGTTTACAGGAGATTATAATGACAAAAATACTTTTTTTAAAGCACGAAAACTTCCTACTCGAGTTACTAGTTTGCCTATAACAATTATCGAGGAAGCGACCTATGGTACAACCGATAGTTCGGAATGTCAGCCACTGTTTGAAGAAAAGTTGGCAACTGCAATTAATCAGAAAAAGGATGTGTTGTTGCTAGCATATTCTTTTGGAAGAACGCAGGAAATTTTGTACAAGCTCAAATGCATGCAAAATAAAGGCTTGATACCTGAAGATATTCCGATATATCTAGATGGAAAACTTGGTATGAAATACACTAAGATTTATCCTAAACTGGATATAAGTGAAAGAATGAAAGATTTCTTACCTGAAAATATCAACTTTGTTAGCAAGCATGAGAGGGAAAGCATTATTGAATCTAAGGGTCAAAAAATCATAGTTACTTCTTCAGGTACAGGCTCGTACGGACCTGCACAAACGTATTTGCCACACTTTCTCGCAAAACGGAATGCTTATTTGGCATTTACAGGGTATACTCCTAAAAATACATTAGGAGATAAACTTAAAGAAATGCCTTATGGCAGTACGATTAAGGTAGGTGGAATTGTTGTAAAGATATTTGCAAAAATCGATTACTTCAATGAGTTCTCGGCACATGCAAAGGCAGATACACTTTTAAATTTGCTGAAACAGTTTAAGAGTGTTAACATGGTATTGATTAATCATGGAGAAGAAGATACAAAAGTTGCTTATGCAGAGAGAGTCAAAGAAGAAGTGAAACCTAAGATGGTTGGAATTCTTGATAGAGACTATTGGTTCAGAATTGACCAATATGGTTTTGTTAGGAATGGCTCAACGAAATTTGTTTAACAATAAAGATATGGTGTTCTAGTTTTAGAACACCATATTTTTATAGAAATTTTTGCTTGTAGCTTGCGAGTAGCAAGCGTTGCAAGTAAAAAATATTACCTAAATTCTTTCCTATTATTCAAGAATAATTACACTAGAAAGTGAAGCAAAGCTTCACATCTAAAAATCAAAAATCTTTGATTTTTAGATTTTCATTTTTCTTATTGTTCGAGAATAATTATTATGATATCATTTGAATATAATAAAACAAAAGCTTTTTATGGAGGAAAAAATAGTGAAAATGATAATTATTTTACTTTCTAAGTTTTTGTATTTCTTTGGAAAAATATTTGGGAAAAATATGAGTTTACCTGGCAAGCTTGCTTTAAAAATGGATAGTCTAATATTAAAGAAAATAAAGCTTCCGGGCAATATTATTATGGTTACAGGAAGTAACGGAAAAACATCAACTACTGAAATGATAAGTAAAATATTAATAAGTGCAGGATTTTCTGTATGTTGTAATTTTGATAGCAATAATCAAATCGAAGAAAATATAACTACAATATTGAAGAACACGACAATCAATGGAACGTTAAAAAAGGATGTACTTTTAATACAATGTGATGAGAGTTCTGTCAGCCAAATAATAAAAAATATAAAACCAAAGTATTTAGTTATTACAAATATATATCGTCAAAAACTTAGAAAAAACGGTCATCCTGAATTGGTATATGATCATTTAAATAAAGTATTAACACAGGATATACATCTGATTTTGAACACGGATGATCCACTTTCCTCCTTGTATGGATATAAGAGAGAAAATGTTACATATTTTGGAGTTAATAAGAATTCATTATCTAACATTAATAACATAAGTAGATATGATGATACAAAATATTGTCCTAATTGCAAAAGTGCGATGCAATATAAATATTATCATTTCAATCATATCGGATGTTATCAATGCGAAAAATGTGGACATTCTCGAAAAGAACCTAATTATGAAGTGACTAACTATAAAAAGTCAATAGATAATTAAAAATTTTTTTAAAGAAAAAAAAAGACATGGCAAACAGACCTTTAAAAATACATTTTTTAAAAGTCTGAAAATAGTGTATGTAAAGCAATTAATCACTACATTTAATTA
>JAFUGH010000048.1 GCA_017469465.1 Clostridia bacterium
ATTAAAATGATTAATTATGTCGCAATTGGTCGAAGAGTAAAAAAATTTAGACTTCAAGCTAATATTACGCAATCCACTCTAGCAGAAAAATTAGGAGTTTCCATAAGTTATATAAGCCAAATCGAATGTGGAACCACTGAAGTTCACTAAAAAGATTAGAAGACATTGCTAACATAATTAATACAGAGTTACTATATCTTATTTCAGATCCTAACAATGATCCTCATGTAGTTTTGCTAGAAATTAACCGAATCGTTAAAAATTGGTCTGTTGAGCAAACAGATACATTATTAACAATCATCGAAGAACTTAACAAATGCTTTTATCCAAAAAATGATTTAACTAAATAATAAATTGCTGACCAAATCATTATCTACCACTTCCTTAACTTACCCTTCAACAAAAAAATAATAAATTTTCCGTTAATAAAGGGGAGAAAAGAAGTAAAACGTTAAAAATAGGTAGTGAAACGCATAATTAGGAGGATTATTATGTTAGTAGCAATCTGCGATGATGAACCTTTGTTTTGCGAGCAATTAAAGAATGCAATTTATAATTATTCAAACAAATATAACCTAGACACAGTGATTGAAATTTTTTATAATGGCTCTCAACTATTAAAAAACGATAAATTTGATATTATTTTTTTAGATTACCAAATGCCTGGTTTAGATGGTTTACAAACTGCACATGCCTTAAGAAAGAACAATCACCAGTGTACTATAATATTTCTTACCAGTTTTCCAGAAATAGTCTATGACACTTTTCAGTTTGAAACATTCCGATTTCTTATAAAACCACTTGATACGACTAAGTTGCACGAGGCATTAGATTCTTATAGAAAGAGAATCGAAACATATTATCCTATTTCTGTTACAATAGATTGTGAAACAATTAAAATAAACACAAAGGATATTATTTATGTTGAAGCAAACGGCAAGAACTCAATAATTAGACTTTTAAACGATAGTATTCACTGTCCTAAAACACTAGCAAAAGTTTTCTCATTATTACCTACCAATTGCTTTTATAAGCCACATAGATCCTTTGTCGTAAACTTTTTATATATTGATTCATACACAAAAAATTCAATTAGATTTATAAACGGAGAATACGCAAAAATTAGCAGAGACCAATATAAGCAATTCAAAAAAGCACTTAATATTTTCTTAAATGATAATGCTATTTAGATATGGAAATATTTGTTATTTGTGAGTTATCACTGACAGTTATAAACAATTGTATAATTCTAATTAAATACCTAAATGGAGAATTAAGTCGTTCTCGGCTTTTGGTTGTTGTTTCTATTGCTATTTTCCCATCAATTATATTTATATTACAAAAGCAGTTTATTGTTCTTCTAATGCTTATATCATTTCTCTTCCCTTTATTTGTAGTCAAAAAAATAAATGTAGGAACAATACTTTACATAACCGCAATTTATCAAGCTATCTTACTGGCATCAACTTCAAGTATAATTCTTTTAGTAAATTGTTTTTCTAAAAGTGAAATAGTAAAGTACATTATAGATATAATAGTAAATCTTATTGTGTTACTCACAATAGTTCTTATTAATAAGGAAAGAACAAATCGAATTATAACTAATTTTTGGAAATTTACTGGCAAAGGAATAAAGGCACTAATTTTACTAACATTGTTTATTTCTGGTATTTTATCAGTTGTTTTATCTTATATTCCTGAAATACATTCTTTTGATATTTGGTATAGACTTTTATCATTTCTTTTTGTGATAATTATAATTGCGGCATGTTTAATCTATCCAATATGTATCTCTAACATAATAACGAAAAACTACTACAAAACAATCAATGCAGTCACAAGTCGACAGCTTAAGACTCAAATTGAGTACTACAATGTTTTAAATGATAAAACCAGAGATTTAAGAGTATTCAAGCATAACTTTAAAAATACACTTATAGTATTAGAAACCCATTTAAAAAATAACGATTTGGAATCAGCAAAAAAATTCATTAATAAATCAAATAATCAGTTAGATTATTTAAACACCTTTAATACTGGAAGTTACATACTTGATGCATTACTTTTTGAAAAAAGGAGAATTGCAAATTTATATAACATAGAATTAGAGTTTAGTGGTTCTATAAATCAAGAAATAATAGATGATATTGACTTATGCATTATTTTTGGAAACTCCATAGATAATGCTATAGAAGCATGTCAAAAGCTTAACAATGAAATTCAACAAATAATTAACATTAAAATTAGGCATTTAAATAACTTGGTAAATATTATAATAACCAACCCTACATTAGAACACATTAATACACAAGAGAATATCATGAGTACAACAAAATCTGACGTTACAAATCATGGCTTTGGCTTAGAATCAATCTATAATATAGTCGAAAAATACTCCGGAGATGCAGGGATATATTATAAAGACAATCTTTTTACACTTAATATTGTTATACCAACAAATTAGAACAAAAGTATTAAAATGAAAGGATTCACTGCCAGACATATTTCATATTCTAACAACAATAAGAATCACGCATTCACTAATTCATTAATCATTACATATTAATAGCTTCAGAGTTTTCTATATTTTTATAAAATAATTATATATACCGTTAGGAGCACAATGGGTTAAATTAATCTTAAAATATGATATCTAAAATACTTATTTCTAAAAGAGGGGCTACCAAAATTGGCAGCCCCTCTACTATATAGTTAATTTTCTACGAACCGGCACTTTCATACGCTTTTATACCCTTATTCCAAATCACAATACCAATAGTCATAACCATAGTTGAAATTAACACTGTTAGTCCTATATTAAAAAGTGGGTTTTCACTCGTTAGGATATAACTAGCAGGATAAAACGCCGTAAAAGCAAAAGGTATAATATATGTAATTATACTTCGAATTGTGTTATTATAAATTGTAACAGGATATTTCGCAAAATCGTTCACCATATAGAACATATAAGTAATGTTGCCGCTCCTTTTTGTCCAAAACGCAATTGCTGCGGTAGCTATTTTAATTCCAGTGTAAATGAAGGTTGAAAAAGGAATTACTATTATTATAAGCAGAATTTTAAGGAAACTCCACTCTATTGAAACTGAAGGCAAAGTTACACAAATAAGTGCAATTCCCATAAAAATTTCGCCTATTGCATCAATCTGAAGTTTTTCTACCATAACATGGAAAAGAGTGTTTATTGGTCTTGTAAGATATTTATCAAAATCGCCCTTACGTACCGTAAAATGGCCAATTGACCAAAGGTTATCAAACAATAAATGATCCAAACCTTTAGGAATCAGCGAAAATCCATAAATAAATATAACTTGATCCAAAGTCCACCCCATAAGACTCGGAATTTTAGCAAAAACAATCCACAAAAATATCATATTAAATAATTGCCCGAGCAAAAAACCAATAATTCCAACAATGAAATCGCCCTTATATTCCATCATTCTTTTTAGTTCTTGCGATACAAAAATCTTGTGCATACGCAACAGCCTTTTTATAGTTTTCACACTTATCCTCCTTGAATTGAAAGATATCTAATTGAAACATTCCAAAGCAATTTTGAAAGCCCATAGAAAAGAGCCACCCAGAAAAGCTGTAATCCTAGATAATAGAAAACACTTGCACCATTATACATTCCCATATAAATCATAACTGGAGTATAATTAAGTGATGCAAATGGCAAAAACAAAAAAGCCTTCTGAATAACTGGTGGCATAAATGAAAGTGGAATTATTGTGCCTGACAAAAATCCTACAATACAATTCTTCATCATATTAGCTCCCCAAAGGTACTTGATAAAAAACGCAGTAAATCCAAAACATATATTAAAGAAGAAGTTTATAAGATAAGCAAAAGCACAGCTTAAAACATACAATAGAAAACTCATAATATTAAATTCAACTGCTTCTATCAGAACACCCCTTACTATTTCAACACACACAATAATGGGAATAATGAGAATACATATCGTCAAAAGCTTATTTCCAATCTCTTGAAAAAGGAAAGTTGAATTATAACTTATAGGTTTAATAATCCGCATGGCGATTGAGCCATCTCGAATTTCCTCTCCTACATCATATGTCCCACCACTACTAATTAGTGTACTTGTTAGAAACATAAGAAAAATATAAACCACCATCTGAGGCAATGTAAATCCATTCAATGCAGTATCTTCACTTGATACAAAAACAGCCTTCCATATAAAATATGATACAAAACAGCCTATCACATTACCTATCATCAAAAAAAACCAGTTAGCGCGATATGTTATAGTCTCTTGCATCCCTGCATGTATAAAGGGTTTGTAAATTCGGATCTTTCTTTTCATATATACACCCCTTGATTATACAATCTACGAATTATTTCTTCAACATCTGCATCCTTAACACTAATATCGCCAATATCAATTTTATTTAGAGTATAGTTAAGCATATTCGAAACAGACACAACTGAACTATTAAATCTTACCTTTATAGAAGTACCTTCATGTTCAACACTCAGATCATCTGTATCGAATCCAAAGTACTCGCGATATGCAAGAACCTTTTCAACTTCATCCACACTAGTTTCAAAACGCAGTTCTCTGATTTTACCATACTTATCTTTAAGCTCTGATATTGTACCATCAAACACATTCGAACCTTTGTCAATCATAACAATTCTTTTTGACAGCAATTCAATATCCGAAATATCGTGAGTGGTTAGAATAACAGTTGTTTTTTCCTGTTCATTAATGTAATTAATTGCGTTACGAATATTGTCTTTTACAACAACGTCAAGACCGATTGTTGGCTCATCTAGGAATAAAACCTTTGGGCTATGAAGAAGAGCGGCTGCAATGTCTGCCCTCATCCTTTGACCAAGAGATAAAGTTCTTACCGGATTTGTAATAAATCTTTCGAGATTAAGAACTTCGTTTAAAAAAGCCATTTTCTTATGGTATTCATCATCAGACACCTCGTAAATCTCTTTTAAAACTCCGTAGGTTTCTCTCAAGGGTAAATCCCACCACAGTTGAGTGCGTTGACCAAATACCACTCCAATATCTTTAACATATCTCTTACGATTTTCCGATGGATTCTTTCCATTAATAGTACACTTACCTGAGGTTGGAGTAAGAATACCTGTTAGCATTTTTATTACAGTGCTTTTTCCTGCTCCATTAGGGCCAATAAAGCCTAGAATTTCACCCTCTGAAACTTTAAAACTTATATCATTAACTGCAATAATTTTTTCATAATTTGGATGTATAAATGATTTGATATTTCCAATAACACCAGGTTCCTTTATTACCTTTTTAAATTCTTTTCTAAGTCTATCCACAGTAATCATTTTATTTTTTATGTCCCCTTGTTTAAATCTAGTTGTTTTATTAAGCAATTAATCTTTAGAGTACCAGGTTTCCCCCAAGTTTTACATGCTACACCTAATTCCCCAATTTCCATATCAGTTCCTGAAATATATCTAGATAAAATATATGTATCATCATCTATCCTAACTGACAATATACTGTTTTTATACTCAACTAATAAGGTATGTTTATACGAAACCTCTTTATTGTAGGATAAGTTATCTACTCCTATTTCATCTAAGACTATTAAATTAGAATTATCAATAGCTGCGAAATATATTCTATTATCTAATTTAAAATATATACCAGTTTGAAAGCTTTCTACAGTATATGCCCTATCAATGACTATTTTTATACTAATTATAAAGTCTTTAAGCTTACCTTTATGTAAAACACATTTTGGTGCTGAATCCTCAAGCCACATATTATAACTTTTGTTTTTGCAAAAATGAAAATATATGTTTTTATCGTCTGTTTCGATTATATGGTCATTATCATTTTCTATAAGGTATTTATCTTCATGAAAAAGAGGTAATACCGGTTTTATGTTGGTTAATCTCTTTTTTACTAAGCAAAGTTCTAATACTATTACACTTTCAAAGTCTTTAATCTCTTTTTTCTCTTCTTCAGAAATACCAGCAATTGATTTATTCCGCAAATAACTTAATATATTCCTATTTACAATTTTTTTCCACAAATTAATATATTTAATAAAATTCATATCTTCTTTTAAATTACATTTATTTAAAATAGAATGTACAATATTAAAATATTCATTATAGAGAACTTCCATAAACTTTGGAATATTTATTAAATAATTATTATCTATTTGTCGTTTATTCTCTATTTCAAATACAATTATATTGTTGTAATTTTTTATAGAAGTGATTAAAATATCAGTTAATTTTAAAATAATCTCTGATAAACTATTTTTATTGAAATTTTCCAATTTATTAATACTTATTATCCTACAAAATTCTTTCTTGGTTGAAAAATCCTGCAATAAGCTGTAAGTTAGTTTGAAATGGTCATACATTAAATCTAAATCACTAAATTGTGCGTTATCAAAAACATATAAAAGATTTTTCTCGGTATCATACCCCTCAATCAAAAGCAGATGTGGCCAACTGGAATTCATATAATAATTTGAATAAAATAGATTCTTTAAATCGCCTTCTAATAAAACAATCTCATTCATATCTATTTTTTTTATTACGCTATTTATTAAGTTACAGAAATCACAGGACTCGTGCTTTATTTCTACTCCTATTATCTCAAATAAATTTATGTTTCTAAAATTTTTATTATATACTACATAAGTATCTCTTATCTTATTAAGAATCAAATAAACTTTCCCGAAGTTTTCATGATAAAATTCAAGTGCATTAGCAATTTGTCTTTCAAAGCAATTCACTTTATCAGATGAATAGTAACTAAAAACATCTTCTATTTTACTCAACTTGTTTTCCATTTTAAATTCCTTTTTCTACCCTTGAATATATCTTTTCAATTTATTCAGACCTTCATTTAAGCCTACTCTATAATCCCATGATAACAGTTTCTTTGCTTTTTTATTACTAAGCACTGAACGTCTTATATCCCCTATTCGTGGTCCTACAATTTTAATAGGAATTTGTTTATCGAAAACATCACAAATTGTATTATATATTGCCAATATAGGTTCTTCTATTCCAGATGAAATATTAACAACATCATTAATTCTATGATTTGTGGCTAAAATATTCGCCTTAACAACATCATCAATGTAAACATAATCTCTAGTGCATCCATTTGGCATATCTTTATATGTCATTAGTGTTGATTCTCTATTATTTAATATATTGTTAACAAATATTGGTATAACACCGCACTCGCCATCGGCTATTTGCCGTGGGCCATATACATTTGAATATCTCAAAATGGTATAATTATAGTTTAATAATTTAGAGTATAATTCGACATACTTCTCTCCAGTATACTTGTTAATCGCATATGGAGATTCCTGCGAGGGGCAATCTGATTCTAATGATTTTTCTCTATCAACGATTTCTTTAGATAATGCCCCTCCTGAAGATATATATATAAAATGCTCAATTGAAAATTCTTTTATTACTTCTAAAATTGTTAATAAACCTTGTAGGTTAGTTTTTAAATCGATCAAAGGATTTTCAACAGAGAAAGGAACAGACTTTTGTGCAGCATGATGATTTATTATTTGTGGGTTATGCTTTTGAAATATAGTTTTCAAAGCATCCTTATCAGTTATACTAACTTCATAAAAAAATAGATTTTCATTATCAATAATCTGGTTAATATTTTTTTTATCTCCTGATGATAAATCATCAACAATAATTACCTTGTAACCTAAAGACAAATATGCCTCCGCAATATGCGACCCTATAAAACCTGCTCCACCAGTTAATAATATAGTATTATTCATTTTCATTCTCCTTTTTAAACTTGTAAACCACCCAGAACATTACTGGATTAAATTCTTTTATAATTTTTATATTGTCGTACTCTAAATGATTATTAATTACACATTCGCTGCATATTGTATAATGATAACCTTCTTTAATAAATATTTCAAATGCCTTAGATTTGCTTGAAACAAATTTTACTTTTTCTTTCTTTTTAATTTCTGATGCAAAAAACTGATATGTTGCAGACTGTAACACTGCACCTGGTTTATAAAATCTAACATTTTCCAACAAAACCATTTTTTGCGTTTGTTTATTAAAAAAATCTACTATATGTAATTGTTTATAAAATCTGAAATGATAATCCACCCACGAACTCATGAATTTTTTAGACTTATTGCAGTATCCTAAAGGCATTACAATATAATCATCTATATTAAGTTCATTAAATAACGCTTCAAAAGAGTCATATAATATTATTTTGTAAAATTTGTTTATATTCTTTAACCATACTTTTGTAGCCTTATAACTATCAGATGTATTAGGCCCTAATGTTTTAACAATCAAATTAAGCATCTCCTCAAAGACTTATACAAGATTCATTTCCATTGCCGGTGTTTTCAAACATTATGTAATTTATTAATTTTTTGTATTCAACATTATTGATGCGAAAGATTCCTTTTTCTTTAGCAAGCAGGAAGTAATAATTTGTTGAAGTTAAAAAACTAATTTCTGTATATATGTCTGATGAACGAATCAATTCGATCAATTGTTGATAAATAAAAAATATGGTGTTGTCCAATGCATTTCCCGATAAAGATTTCTTTTTATAATAAAACGAGATATTATCATTATACAATTCCCTATCGATTTTCAGCTCATTAATACGCTTCTCTATTTCAAACACATTAATATATTCATTCTTTAATACTAATCTTTTTTTATAGATCAACATTCTTATCAAATTAAAATAAACCTTAGATAAATATATGAGATTTTCTGTTAACATAAATTTTGCAAAATAATATAATGCTGTTTGCAACAGATATACCCAACGTTTGTTATCAAGTGTTTTTTCCCTTAAATCCAAATATTTAAGAGGTAGTTTTTTTAAAATAGGATTTTCAAAATCAATACTTAAGCAATAATTACTTAACGCACTATTTATAAAATTTTTATAAAAGCAAAAACAAAAACTAAAATTCGGATTATCATTCACATACATATCTAACTTCGGCTTAATTTTATTTAATTCTTGTTTATCTTGATATACAATTATTATATCTATATCAGATGGAGTGTCTAAATAATCTTCTCGAAGTTCTCCCGTTGAATAAGAACCGGTAAGATAGACATCAACCAAAGATTCTTCGCTAGATAAAATACTACGTATTTCCTTATAAATCGTTTCTATGTTTTTTTCATATATCATATTTTTTTACACCTTTTAATATAAATTCATCATTGAAATAGTATGACGATAACTGAGATATATCACTAAGGCTAATATTTAACATCAATAATAAGTCCTCAATAGACTTTTTGCTGAACTCGATTTTTAATGCCTTAGTAGAATTATAATTATACACATCAAGGGTAACAATATCATCTACGGCATTATCACAACTAAAGCTCCTATTTCGACTTAATATAAATGGATAAGATTCTTCTAAAATTATTTGTTCATTAAGAACCTTAAATTCTAAATTTAAATTTAAATGTTTGTTTTGAATTCCAATATTATTTTCGTCAAAACTAAAATATGAAAACTCTTTATTAAATCCCAAATAATAGCCTCTGATTATTGAATGCTCATCATCAACAAAAACTTTTAAAGGATAATAATAAAATTGATTGTTCATCCTAATTTTGTACTTAAATAAAAATTCTGTGTAATGTATATCATCAATTTCATTTAGTGAAGAAATAACTTTTGAAATAGTAATTAAAATTTCATCTACATTTTTACAACCAATTTCTGGTATGCATATCTTTTTTTCTTTGTATAACAATATTTTAATATTATAATTTTGGGATTTGAAATTCCAGGGTGAACTAATTCTCACAACTTCAATCTCCTTTTTTGAGTTCATTTTCAATCTTGGAAACAAAAAAATCAATATTATTTATTTTACTAATATCTAAATCGATATCACTAATCATTATTTCAAAAAAATTCTCTACTTCCACTATTAATGTTAACAGATCCATAGAATCCAATCCAAACTCATATGTAAATGTTGAATTACTATTTACTCTTGTAAAATTGAAATCTTCATCTTTCAAATGATTTATTATATCTGTTATTTTTTTTAATATTTCATTTTTCATATTTCTCACCATCATAATTATATTTTGCAAATAAACAATTGTTCTTTTAAAAAGTTTTTTTCATTTTTAAAAGGATAGTTATATATAAAATTAATACTAAATTGTTCAAAATTTTCAACAAGCGTATTAGCAACATTTACAAATGCCTTTTCAAAATTCAAGTTATCGTTACATTCTTTTATATAAATTGTAATATGAAATTCGCCGTCTTGAACAATCTTAATTTTGTCATATTTTACTCCTTTACTAAAATTTAAAGCTCTTAAAACTTTACGAAACACTTGACTTCCAAAATAATTTGTATTTTTTAATATTTCACTTTTTCTTCCTCCCGCCAATGATATGACTGGAGTTTTCAAACCGCATTCACATTTTTCATTTTTTATTCTTGCTAAATCACCTAAATAATATCTAATAATCGGAGTGGTTTTATTTACCAAACTAGTAATAACTACTTCACCAACCTTATTATCCTCATTAATAAAATTACCATGTTCGTCAACCAACTCCACTATTACATTTTCATTTATATGCATTTTTCCACATTTGCACTCGTATGCAATATTCCAAACTTCTCTACATCCGTACTGATTTACAATTTTTGAGTTAAACATACTTTCAATATCTTTTTTTTCACTAAGACTCAGTGGGGCTGAAGTAACTTCTATAAATTCAACCCCTATATTGTGTACATTTTCATAGCATTCTTTCACATTGACCGCGTTAACAAACCTTCTCAATGTATTCGCTGTAACAAACATCCATTTAGGTTTTTTTAAAATAAAATAATTAACAATCTCGCTCATATCATAATTTTCATCATAAAAATTAATATTTTTAAGTTTTTCATCAACTTCATGAGCTAACAAGAATCCATTTTTTATATTTGCCCCACTATAATGCCCCTTTCTCTGATGAAGCAATTGATTTGCAGCAATAAATCTTTCGTTTTGTGATTTTATTATTGGAAACGGTATTCCTGTTGTTCCTGAAGTCATTTCAACTACATATCCATTATGTAAAAATCTATCATGGTTTTTTGTAAGTTTAGAAATATTAGAAACATCTTCAAGTAAATCTTCATTTCGCACTAAACTTGTAAACGAAACATCCAAATAACTATGAAAATTCTCAAGGATTTCTTTTTTAGTGGTTATTTCTAGTTTATAAAAAACATCTTTTATATTCTTAAGTTTGTCAAATTCTGCGTCAGAAAGTTTTTTATTCCAATAAAAATTATTATTGTTTAAATATTTTAATAACGACTCTAATCTTTTTGCTTGTAAATTATTAATTATCATTTATATTTCCTCTTAATTTTCTATAAGATTTCAATATTTCATCAAATGCACTTAAAAAAACTTTTATATTATCAACTGAACACATTAAATTTACTCTTATAAAGCCATCCCCTAGATTCCCAAATGTGCTACCATACGAAACTTCTATTGAGTGCTTTAAAAATAAGTTATGCAATACATCTTCTGTTATAGATAAGGCAGTCAGATTAATCCATGTCCAATAAATAACAGAAGAATTTACTATTTGAATATCTGGATATTTTTCTTTAAAAAAATCCATTACTACTTTTTTATTAATCAAAGAATTTGTTATTACACTATTCAGCCAAAATTCTCCATGTTTATAGACTGTCTCAGAAATTGCTAAACTTAAACAATTAGCTCTTTCTGACATATTCTTATTTTTTTGGTTTCTGAATTCTCTTCTAATATTATAATTTTTTATTATAAAATTAGAAATTTTTAGTCCCGATATATTAAATGTTTTACACGGAGATGTAGCGATAATTGATAATCCATTACTGCCACAAACAGATGAAAATGATACAAAACTATTTCGAGGAACTACAAAATCTCCAAAAACTTCATCAGAGATGATCAAAACTGAATGTTTCGAACATATTTTATATATTTCTCTTAATTCTTTCTCACTCCATACTTTGCCAGTAGGATTATGTGGATTATTCAAAATGAACAGTTTAACATTTTCCTTAAGAATAATTTTTTCAAAAAACTTAGTATTGAATTCATAGTTATTATTCTTATAAATTAGATTACTAGTAACCAATCTTCTATTATTATTCTTAATAGCATCTACATACGAATGATAATAAGGATTTAAAATTAGTACCCCATCGCCTTCTTTTGTAAAAGATTGAACAGCTATCTTAATTCCAGTAATAACTCCATCTACAACTGTAATCCAATCCTTTTTTATTTCTATATTATGTCGATTTCTTACCCAATTAATAAATGTGTCATAATAGTTTTCACTAATATATTCATATCCAAAAAGACCAGTATCAATCTTCTTGTTTATTGATTTAATAATATTATCTGATAAAGCAATATCCATATCAGCAATTCCGAAGGAATACTTTATGTTTTCATTTTTATCCCATTTATATGAATTGGTCCCAGTTCTATTATTAATAAATTTTAATGAACTTAAATTTTTTTCATTATTCAACTCAAACCTCTTTAACTATCACTGAATAATCAAGATTTTCATTATCTTTACATACCTTTTCTTCATAAAAATCGTTTACATACCCAAAAAGAGGAGATTGCTCTAGAAACTTTTTCGAGTAACCAACATCCTTTTTCATATACTTTAATTTAAACCTAACATCATTAAATTTGTTCTCTTTAACTTTTGGAATTATATTTTTACAAACTGCTGACATCCATCCATCTGTTTCTAATATTTTCCATACTAATTCATTACAATGAAATTCTTTGTTTATAATGACATATAATTCTGAAAGTTGCCAAATCATAGCTGCTCCCCAAAAATTATAAATCAACTTGAATTTTGTCGGCTCTCCCTCACTCTTAAATTCATAAATGCAATGGGAAAATAAGAGCAAAAAATTTTTAATTTGATTAATATATTCAGTATATATAAATAGGGATAGTGAACCATTATTAGCCCCTTCTCGACTCCCTGTTAACGGAGATTCAATAGGCTTCCCCGAAATGCTTTTGATATAATTATGCCATGTTTTAATATAATCATAACTTAATGTTGAAATTTCCATACAATAAACTCTATGTTTCCTAATGTAATCTTTTATAATTTGATTACCCCATACTTCTCTACTCGCTTCATCATCAGGTACACAACAAATTATAAAATCCGTATTATCAATTATTTTGATTAAGTTACTACTACAAATTAATTTTTCATTTTCTATACTTGTGTGTCTTGACCAAATACTTATTTTTATACTTGATTTATTTGATATATTATTTATTATTCCTTTAGTAATTGTTCCATATCCTATAAACAATATTTTATTTATCATATATACTCACCAATAATAATATCTAATTTTTTTAAATCCAATTTACCATTTTGTGTTACAGGCCAAACACTTAAAACTTTATATTCACTAGGTAACATATAGGCCGGCAGAATAGAAATCAAATAATTATTCAGATCCATTTTATCAACTTTTGATAAATATATATATGCAACCAAGGATACCTTATTCTCAGAATATCGAGGCAAAACAACGCATGGAGTTCTTAAATAATCTGAAATAACAGTTTCAATTTCTCCTAATTCAATTCTATTGCCATTAATTTTGATCTGCCCATCTTTTCTTGATAAAATGACAATCTCATCTTTTGCTACATACTTTGCTAAATCTCCAGTCTTATAAGCAATATTACAGCCATTTTCATCTTTTATGAAATCTCTTTCGTCACCTTCAAAATACCCACCTCCCACTTGGTTTCCAAAAACCACTAATTCTCCTAAAACATTACATTTTGTAATTACACTCTCCCTTTCATCATACAAAAGTAATTTTGTGTTTCTTACAGGAATACCAATCGGTACATTACCAGATTTATTGGCAACAATATTGCTGATGTAATTATATGAAACATCAACACAACATTCGGTAGGACCATAAACATTAATAATTATAGGAGCATATCCCAATTTCTTTTTTAATTGAATTAATGTCTCCCATTTTAAATTTTCTCCTCCCACCATTAGATAAGGAATACGTGTCGTAGTTTTTGTTTTTTGTAAAATCATCAGTTGTAAATGTGTTGGCGTACAATCACATAGTGCTAAATTATAATCATTATGAAACTGATGAATTTTCCTACCAAAATACTTTACCTCCTTACCAGAAATAACTAAAGTATGACCATAATAAAGTGCACCAAAAATCTGCTTTACAGAAGCATCAAAATTAAATGAGGCTAATACTCCTATATTAATCTGTGAATCAAATTCATTATAAACAATATCAAAAAGTGATTGTAGTAAATTATATAAATTACTATAATTAATTTTTACACCTTTGGGAACACCTGTTGTTCCAGATGTAAAGATCATATATACTAAATCATTATTATCTATTTCATCTACAATATCATGCGATTTTAAATTTAAGATATCATCATTTAATGTATTTGTTAGTTTTATTTTTATATGCTCACATTCCATCTTTATCTTATCCATGTAATTATCACAAATAATTGCAGCTGGCTTAACTCTATTACATATGTTGATTACCCTTTTTAAAGGTGTATCTATTTCTAATGGAATATAATAACAATGAGCTTTTATAACAGAAATAATGCTAATAATAAACTCTAAATTTCTTTGTTTATAAATTACAATAGGTTCATTTTTTTTGTTCTCTATTTTTTTGTTTATTTCTTGAGCATAATAATCTGTAATCTTATCCAGTTGTCCATATGTTATGTCCGTAGAGTTATAGACTAATGCTATGCTTTCTGGAAATTCACCTGCGTAGTACTTTAATTTTTTTAATATAAAATTCTTCATATTTCTCCAAGATTCATCATAATATTATATTATATTATAATAAACTTAGTTCATTAAAAATAATTTATAGAATGAATGGTTTCATTTGGGGAGTGAATAGTATAAAAATATCAATTATGCTTGACAATTGTCACTTTTATGCTAAAATTAATATAACAGTTATAAATTAAGAGGTGACAGTTATGGATAAAACCAAAAGCGTCTTAAAACAATATGAAAACAAAAACAACCTTAAAACTAGAATGAATATTCATGAAATGTATAGTACAAATAAACAAGGTTTCATGAACTGGATTTTTGAAAAATATCAATTAGAAAAAAATTTCAAAATCTTGGAGTTGGGATGTGGCGATAGTACTATTTGGAAGAATCACATCGATAAATGTGAAATCAAATATAGTTTGACATTATCCGACATATCTCCAGGTATGATACAAAGTTCTAAAATAAATTTAGCTAATAAAAAAAATATTGATTATAAAATTATTGATATACAAAATATACCTTATGACGATAATACATTTGATATAGTAATAGCAAACATGATGCTTTACCATGTTCCAGATATTAATCTTGGATTAAAAGAAGTTAATAGAGTTTTAAAACCCAATGGAACATTTTACTGTGCAACCTTTGGAGAAAAAAACGTTGTTAGTTATATTAATAATGTTGCCAAAATTAAGATATTAAATGAAATGAGCAATAAATTCACATTAAAAAATGGAAATATGATTTTATCTCCATTTTTTAATTGTATCCAAAAGGACATATACAATGATTCTCTCAATATCAATGACTTGTCTCATTTAATTGATTATTTAAAATCTTTTTCAGAGTTCTCAAAACTGTCTCATAATGAACTAAATAACATAGTGATTTTACTTAAAGAAGAATTTGATAAAAATGATGGAATATTAAATATCCCAAAAGAATATGGAATATTTATCGCAAAAGAGAAACTATAAAAGGAGTAACTTAAATTAGTTCTACTAGAATGTATATTTTTTCACTTCAAGATATAAAGCAAACTGCTGTTCTCTCCGTTATAGCGATACCGCTGTTCGGTTTCAATCAGCTTGGCTTTACGCAAATCTTTAACTGCTCTGCGTACTGTGGCCGCCGACAATTTGGTGTCGGCGGCTATTCTGTTGACAGAGGGCCAGCATACGCCGTCCTTGTTGGCGCGGTCCTTGAGGTAGATATAAACGACAAAGGCTCTGTGCGGCAAATCCATTTTGTAGATGGGATCAAGTCTGCCTATTTTCTCTCACCACCGTTCCGATATACTCTCGGCTGCATTGGTCGGGTCTGCGGTTTTTGAGCTTTCTGTTGCTCTAACGCTCGGTTATTCCCGCTGCCGGATTTGGAGTCATCCTTTTTATCAGAACTTGTCCTGTTTGGCTTTTTCGGAGATTTGTTCTCGGCAGGCATACTCGCTTGCTCAAAAGGCACATCCTTGTTTGCCCTCGCCGCTTTTAAACCGCCGGAGTTATTGCCATTTGTGTCCTTCTTGGCCGCCGTTAACAAGTCGGGGCGGAATTTCTTGATGATTTCATTGGTGAGATCTTTCTTCTGCGCATAATGCACCTCACGGTTACTGTGTTCCTCTACAGAGAACGGCGCCTCAAAGCTGATGCCCCATTTGAAAAACAACTTTAGTTTGACCTTCATGGGGTGCTCCGCTGTTTTCATCACGACAAAAGTACCTCTCGGTAAATTCTTCAACTCATCCGAAGTCATCAAAGGGCGCTCTATCATCTGAACAGACTGAGAGGGATTGTCCTTGCTCCTGCTGACGGAGCCTGACATCACAGTTCGGGAGCCGAGCGCTTTGGATAGCGTTTCCGCAGAGGTGCTATTCGGAGCAAAGCCGCCGAAGATAGTGAGCTGTGTGTTGTCTATGATAACATCTGCGCCCTCTTTGCCGTAGTTCTTTTCAAGCTGTGCAAACGACTGGATGATAGGAACTATCTGCAATCTTCGGGAACGGGATGCCGAAAACATCATCTCTGCCGA
>JAFUGH010000049.1 GCA_017469465.1 Clostridia bacterium
GATTTACTAAAAGAAATAAATTCAAAAAATAATGTTATTATTAAATTTACTATTACTACTCCAAATGATGAATTATCAAAAATAATAGAGCCAAATGTATGTATATCTTCTAAAAGATTACAAGCAATAAAAGAATTAACTAATAATGGAATATTTGCAGGTATTATGATGAATCCTGTTTTACCATTTATAACTGATAAAGAGAAAGATATAGAGGAATTAGTTAGACTTGCAAATGAATATGGTTCTAAATTTATTCAGACTTATATGGGAATGACATTAAGAGAAAATCAAAGAGATTATTATTTTGATAGATTGGAAGAACATTTTGAAGGATTAAAAGATAGATATATTAAAATTTATGGAGAAAGATATAATTGTGTAGTTCCAAATTATAAATATTTATTTAAAGTATTTGCTGAAGAATGTAATAAATATGGAATACTTTATAAAATGGAAGATATTATAAAAGCATATAAAAAAGATAATCAGAATAGTGAACAAATATCTTTCTTCTAATGTTAACAAGATTTTGGTATTGTAAACAAGTATTAGAAAGATAAATTACAATTTGTCAGTAAATAGAAAAATTATTAAAACTATAAAATATTAAAATACACATTTGAATTAAAAGTAGTAATAACATATAATACATATAATTCAAAAATTGCCAACAAAGTTGACCATTTGTTGACGGCATATAATATTTTTAGTACAAATAATCACAAATAATACAAATAATACTAAAGTTTCCCAGTGCTAAAAACACATAATACAAATAATATTTTATAATACAAATAGTACAAAGTTTTCCCCTACATGTGGTTCGGGCTTAAAGTATAAGAAATGTTGCGGAAAAGACGCTTAGTCGTAGCGGCGCACAGTGTGCGCCATATATACCAATTTTGTTAGAAAATTAAAAAATGTATGCAAACAAGTATGAAAACATAGGAGTATCAAGGATGTTAGCATGAAAAACATGTTAACATCCTTTTTGTATGGAATAAAAAAGAAATTTTTAGTAATTAAAATAATAATAATAGAAACGGTTGATTTTTTTAAATTAAATAAAAAGAATGATATAAAATGAAGAAAAGGAGATGAGGGAATATGATTAGAGTGGTTAAGCGTGGTAAGAATTATCAGTATTGTTTTGAAGGAGTAAGGTAAATGGTAAAAGAAAAATAATTACAAAATGTGGTTTTAAAACAAAGAATGAAGCGTATATAGCTGGTCAAAAGGCATATGAAGATTTTATAAATGGTGGAGTGGTAATAAGAGAATCTACTATGACATATGCAGATTATTTAGATTATTGGATGAAAGAATATTTTGAAATAAACTTATAAGTACTCAATTGCTAAGAGATACTTTGAAAGCTTTAAAGCGTTAAAAAATGAGGGTTATGAAATCACAGATATACTAGTTGATGGAAAATCAGTTGGAGTTGTAGATAGTTATAAATTAGAAAAAGTAACTACTAAGCATATAATTGAAGTTAAGACTGCAAAAATATCAGCAATTCAAAATATTGATGACTGGGCAACTGAAGAAATGAAAAAAGCAGAGAAATTAAGTTTAATTCCAGAAACATTTGTTAAAAAGGATGCAACAAAAGCAATTACAAGATTAGACTTTGTAGCAGTTGCAGTAAAACTATACGAAGCAATTAGTGGAAAGAAAGCTGAAAAAGCGACAAACAATCCATTTACAGACACAAATGATGAGTACGTCTTAAAAGCATACGCATTAGGCATTACAAAAGGAACATCAGAAACAACATTTACACCAAATGCAGAAATCGCAAGGGAGCAAATGGCAACAATGTTAACAAGAGCTTTATCAAAAGCAGGAATTAACACAGAATATGATATGACAAATGCAACAAGATTTGCTGATGATAATGATTTAAGTGATTGGGGCAGACCTTCAGTATACTTTATGGCAAAAGAAGAAATTATTAAAGGAATTGGCGACAATAGATTTAATGGTTTAGGTAATGCAAAAGTAGAAGAAGCTATCGCAATTGCATTAAGAAGTGTTGAAATATTTGGTAAATAATAAATTTGAGAGCCGAGAAAACTAAAAATCTCGGCTCAATCTATATCAGAATATTTTGATAGTATGTACAGAAAGTATAGAAAAAACGGTAATTCGTGTTGGAGGTTTATTATGGATATTTATTATCTATACAAAATGGAAAAATAGCACAATTATTTGTTGAAAAAAAGCCAGTTTTAATATATAGTATATTTGAGAGAAATTCTTACGGCGGTAGGAATTATATTTAATAATGTCTTTGGGGGAGAAATGGACAAAATGGTTAAATATAGATTAACAATAGCTCCCTTAAATTAAAAAATTTAAAGGAGGGGTTTTAAATAATGATAAATAAGTTATTTAAACGAACGTTATTTTTAGCAGTATTCACATTGTTATTTTCAACGATAATTGGAATGACAGTATTTGGAGCAGAACCTTATACAATTTTAAGTGGAGATTTGAATACAGTAGGTTCTACTGTAAAAATTGGTGATGAAGAATTTTATGTTATTGGGAAAGAAGATCCAACACATATAAAATTGTTTGCAAAATACAATTTGTTAGTCGGAAATGGTATAACCTCTCCTACGAATAAACAAGACTCTACTGCATTAGGTTTTAATTCTAATACAGGTACACCTTACCCTGCAACTGTTCCTTTTGTTGATTCAACGGATAGTATAGGATATTGGATGGAATTAAAAGGACAGAATTTATTGTATCTAAAGAGTGCTTATGGAACAGAAACTCCAGCATATGTTTATGATGATAATGCTACTATAAAAACATATGTGGATGATTATGTTACTTACTTAAAAACATTGGGAGTTAATGTAACTGGAAGACTTATATCAAGAGATGAACTTATAGAATTAGGATGTAGCGATGAAACAAAATGCGAAAATGCTCCAGAATGGGTATATTCAACTTCTTATTGGACAGGCACAGCGGTTGAATCTGAAATGCTATGTGTTGTATATACTAATGGAGAATTTAACAAAAACTATTTTGGAAATAAAAATAATTTTGGTGTTAGACCAGTTATTATTTTAGATATATCAACTGAAACACCAACACAAATATCTAGCATTGAAATTACAGGAGTTAAGGCACCAACTGTAGGTGGAACACCTAAATATGATGATTTTACTGTAGAAACAGAAGGCGTTACAAGCTACACACCAGAAGTAAACTGGCTATATAAAGATCCAGAAAATGATGATGGGTATTGGCATTCATACACTAACGCGACTTTTGAAGCTGGTAAAATGTATGCTGTTAGTATTTTTCTAATTCCATCGGGTGAATCTTATCAATTTGCAGATATTAGCTCACTAACTGTAACAGTTAATGGAAATAAGCCAGACGATGTTTATGAATCTACAACAAATGTTTCAGGAATAAGAGTGCAGTATGTATTTGGATTGTTGAACAACGTACCTACAACATACACTGTTAATGTTAATGCAGTAGACAAAGTAGATAGTGAAGCATTAGAAACAGCTAAAATTAGCTTATTAAAAGATAATAGTGCTATTGATTCATGGAATAGTACCACTTCTGTACATCAAATAAGTGGATTAGAATCAGGAGAATATACTTTAAAAGTTACAGAAGCTCCTGAAGGATATCTTACACCATCAGATATTACATTCACTATTGCAAATGATGGAACAATTACAACTACTGGAAATACAACAACTGATGAAAGCGGAAATAAAACATTTATTTTTGAATTTGAAAAAACAAAGATTCAAGTAAAAGCAGTAAAAGAATCAGACAATTCTGCTCTCGCAAGTGTAAAAATTCAAATTTTGGATAGCGAGTCTAATCTTCGTGAAAGTTGGAATTCAACAAACGAAAATCATTTTGTAGAAGGACTTATAACTGGAAAAGAATATACAATAAAAGTAACGGAAGTTCCAACTGGATATGAAATTCCAGCAAATATCACATTTACAATAGCTACGGATGGTAAAGTAACTACAACAGGAGATATGACAAATGAAGGTGTATTATTAGTTAGTATTTTAGAAGTGGTAACACCTACAACATATACTGTATCTTATGACGTAAATGGTGGTACAGTACATGGTGGAGAACTTACTACTAGAACAGTTGCTTCTGGCGATTCTTTTACAATTACAAAAATATTCCAAATGCCAGATGAAGACTATCATATAACTGTTCATCCACCAGAAGATAAATGGTTTGATGCATTTGAAGTTAGCGGTGAAAGATATGAAAGGGGAGCAAAAATAACTATAACTGGTGATACAGTAATTAAATATTTATGGAAAGATATTACTTATATAGATAAAGTCGAATTAACTATTGAAGCCCCTATTGTTGGAACTAAAATAGAAGGTGAATACAATGAAACATTAGGAAAAATTGATTCCGAGTCAATTACTGTAAGACCAGTAGTAACACTTCCTGAAGGTGTAGATTATACTATTTTAAGTGGTGAATACTATTGGACCGTTTCAGGAGAATATACACCTTATATAGGAGAAATAGAAGCAGGCAAAGTATATAATGCATCAATTTTTGTATATTGTGAAGATGATTCATATCAATTTCTAGAAGAAGGATTAGAAGTAGTTGTAAATGGTGAAGAAACCACAAACTTTAAAAGTTTTGGCTTTTGGGTAGATGTATATTATCCAATGGAAGCTGTTTCAAAATATCTATTAAGAGTAAATATAGGCGAAGGCGTAGGAAATATTAGTGTAGTTCCAAGTGGAGAAGAGCCAAACTTTGAATATCCAATTACTTCAGTCGCATATTTACAAAATGCTGGAACTAAATGGTTACTTACAGCAAAACCAAAAGAAGATTATAAATTTGTTAAGTGGACAATATCAGGTGATGATACATTCTCTAATACAAATTCACAAATTACAATTGAACTTACGGAAGATGTTGAATATCTGGCAAACTTTGAACTAATTGAATACAATGTTACTTATGATGCAAATGGCGGAACAGGAACAATGTCTGGCGAAACTTCAAAATATTATATATTCCCAGATTGTACATATACAGCACCAACAGGGAAAACATTTGATAAATGGGAAGTAAATGGAAAAACATATAAAGTAGGAGACACATTAACCCTTACAGAAGATATTCTCGTTAAGGCTACTTGGAAAAATAAATCAACATCATCAGGCGCCGGTGGAAGTTCTTCTTCATCTAACTACAAGATAACAACAAAGATTGAAAATGGAACGATTACACCTGCAAATGCAAGTGTTAAGAAGAATGCAAACAAAGAATTTACTTTCAAAGCAAATGATGGTTATGAAATTACAGATGTATTAGTTGATGGTAAATCAGTAGGAGTTGTAAATAGTTACAAATTAGAAAAAGTAACGGCAAAGCATACAATAGAAGTTAAAACTGCAAAAGTGTCGGCAATTCAAAATGTTTCCGACTGGGCAAAAGAAGAAATGATAAAAGCAGGAGAAAAAGGATTAATTCCAGAAATATTTGCCAAAAAAGATGCTAGTAAAGCGATTACAAGATTAGAGTTTGCGACAGTTGCAGTAAGACTATACGAGGCAATTAGTGGAAAGAAAGCTGAAAAAGCTACAAGCAATCCATTTACAGATACAAGTGACGAGTATGTATTAAAAGCATATGCATTAGGTATTACAAAAGGAACATCAGAGATAACATTTACACCAAATGCAGAAATCACAAGAGAGCAAATGGCAACGATGGTAGCAAGAGCTTTAACAAAAGTAGGAATTGATACAACAATGGATATTACAAACATTAAAAGATTTACTGATGATAATGATTTAAGTGATTGGGGCAGACCTTCAGTATATTTTATGGCAAAAGAAGAAATTATTAAAGGTATAGGCAACAATAGATTTAATGGTTTAGGAAATGCAAAAGTAGAAGAAGCAATTGCAATTGCTTTAAGAAGTGTTGAAATATTTGGTAAATAATGAACTTCAGAGCCGAGAAAACTAAAAATCTCGGCTCTCAAACTATTGTTCTTATGCATAGTGTATCATATTTTATAGTGAAACGTATGAAGAAAATGAAGGCAACCATTTTCAAGATGTATCTTTAAGATTGGTTAAGGTTATAAAATGGATTTTAGAATAATGAGGAAGAAAATGAATATTCTTTTGAATATTATTATGATGAAGATACTCAAAGTGTTATTTTAAATAAAAAATAAAGACATCGGAATGTTTTGATATCTGAACTTTTTAAACCAAAAAGGTTGTCATGTTTGGTCAAAAAATTTTTTTTTATTTTTTTATTGACACAATGTCAGAGAAACGATATAAATATTATTGTACTGACAACATGTCAGCAAAGAATGAAAAAATATCTAAAATAGGAATATGAGAAAAAAAATAAAATAATAGGAGAATGATATGAGTAGAGAAACAGCAGATAATAGAAAAGAAGAAATTATAAATGCATGTGAGAAATTATATAAAAATACTAGTTTTAATGAAATATCGATAAAACTAATTAGTGAAAAAACAACTTTTTCAAGACCATCCATTTATAATTACTTTAATACAAAGGAAGAAATTTTTTTAGCATTGGTAACTCGAGAATATGATAGATGGATTGTTGATTTAAATAATATATATAGTAGCAGAAAAATGTCTAAAAAAAACTTTGCTAATAGACTTGCACATAGTTTAGAAAATAGAATCAATTTATTGAAATTAATTTCTGTCAATATGTATGATATGGAAGAAAATAGCAGTGTTGAATGTGTAACAGAATTTAAAGTGTCTTATGGAAAATCAATAGAGATTGTAAGAAATTGTTTAATAAAGTTTTTTAAAGAAATGACAAATAAAGAGATAGAAAAATTTATCTATACTTTTTTCCCATTTATGATAGGGATTTATCCTTATGCAGTAGTTACTGATAAAAAAAAGGAAGCAATGAAAAAAGCAAATATTCATTATGAATACTATTCTTTATATGAAATTGCAAATATGGGAATAAAAAAAATGTTAGGAGTATGAGTTATGAAAAAATTAAGGATAATGATAGATGTGATTATGTATTTATTTTTTATCATTTTAATTGGACATCATATAACAGATAATCTCATTCACGAAATTTTAGGAACAGGAACAATTATACTTTTTATCATTCATAATATTTTAAATATTAAATTTTATAAAAGCTTATTGAAAGGCAAATATACTTTTAAAAGAGGAATACTAACACTAATAGATATCTTACTATTACTGTGTATGGTTGGAATCATAGTTAGTTCGATGATTATCTCAAGTGACGTATTTGCGTTTTTGAATATTCATACCACTTCTTTTGGACTGAAATTACATATGATTAGTACTAGTTGGGGGTTCGTTATTATGTCACTCCATTTAGGATTACATTTAAATGGAATGCTAAATAAGATAAATAAAAAATTGAAAAAAAGTATGTTTGAATATATTTATTATTTTGTATTATTATTGTTTATCATTTATGGAGTATATAGTTTTATAAAATTGAATTTTGTTAGTGATATGTTTTTACTTAATCCATTTAAAGCATATGATTTTGATGAAAGTCCATTTGTCTTTTATTTGCATGTATTATCATCCAGCTTATTTATTGCTTTAACAATGAATTTGCTAAGTAGTATAAAAATAAAAAAGAACAATAAAAAAATATTTTGAATTTATTGAAGTGATTGGAGGAGGATTATGAGTTTAGTTGTAAATATTTATTACACGGGTAAAGATGGTTCAGCAAGAAAGTTTGCTGAAGAGATGGTATCAAGTGGAATTGTAGATAGAGTTAGAGCAGAAGAATGTAATGAAAGATATGAATACTTCTTTCCGATGGAGGATGAAGAAACGGTAATGCTGATGGATAAATGGAAAAATCAAGAGGCGTTAGATTTGCATCATAAATCAGAGATGATGCAAGAAATAGCAAATTTAAGAAATAAGTATGAACTAAAAATGAGAGTTGAAAGATTTACTGAATTTGAAGAAAAATAATTAAAAAGGAGGAAGGGAGAAATGATTAAACAAACAGCAGGACACGACCAATTAGGTAATTTCGCAGAGGAGCTTGCAAAGTTAAATGATGATGTATTATTTGGAGAGGTTTGGTCAAGAGAGGATAAGCTATCTTTAAGAGATAGAAGTTTAGTAACAATTTGCGTTTTTATGGGAAAAGGATTAGTGGATAGTTCTTTAAAGTATCACATTCTAAATGCAAAAAAGAATGGTATTACTTTATCAGAAATGACTGAAATTGTAACACATGCAGCATTTTATGCAGGATGGCCAAATGCTTGGGCAGTTTTTAATATTGTAAAGGAAGTATATGCTGATGAAATACAAAATAATAACCAAGAAATTGGAACCACCCATGGAGGAGTATTTGGAATGGGAGAACCAAATGTAAATTATGCACAGTACTTTATTGGTAATTCTTATTTAAAAATCTTAGACAAAACAGATTCTGGTGTGAGCTTTTGTAATGTAACTTTTGAACCTAAATGTAGAAATAATTGGCATATTCATCATGCAAGTAAAGGAGGAGGACAAGTTTTAATTTGTGTAGAAGGTGAAGGATGGTATCAAGAAGAGGGGAAAGAGGCACAAAGTTTAAAAGTTGGCGATATCGTAGTAATTCCTGCAAATGTAAAGCATTGGCATGGAGCTAAAAAAGATTCATGGTTTAGCCATATTGCAGTTGAAATACCTGGAGAAAATTCTTCAAATGAATGGTGCGAGCCAGTATTAGATGAAGAGTATAATAAATTGGAGGAGTCTAAATAATATGAAAAAAGTATTTGTTTTATTTTTAATTCTTATATTAGTTTTATCATTAGGAAGCATCTGTTTAGCAGATACCAAAGAAGTAAATGTAATATTGAATCGAGAAATTAAAGTTACATACAATGATGCAATTCAAGAATTTCAAAATGTCAATGGAGTGAAAGTATATCCGTTATCTTATGAAGGAACGACATACTTACCCATTCGTTCTATCTCGTCATTGTTTCAGTCAAAAATTAAATGGGATGGAAACACAAATAGTATTTATTTAGGTGAAGGTGATTTAGACACAACATCAAGTAAAATTGTATCTTCATTTACCAAAGGCAACAATGAAACAATTAAAGCGTTATTAAATCGTGATATTAAGATTTATTATAATAATAAAGTACAAACATTTATAGATGCAACAGGAAAAGCTGTATATCCACTATCATATAATGGAACTACATATTTACCTGTAAGAGCAGTATCTAATTTGTTTGGCTTGAAAATTGATTGGGATGGAGTCACTAATACCATTAAGATTGGAAAAGAAAAAGAGCAACATGATAGTAAAGCCGCAGTAGTATATTTTTCGGCAACAGGCACTACAAAACAAGTTGCTGAATATGTAAAAGACGAAACAAATGCAGATATATTTGAGATTATTCCAAAAGAAAAATATACATCAGAAGATTTAAATTGGAATAATAACGATAGTAGAACAACGAAAGAACAAAACGATAAAAATGTTAGACCTGAAATTGAAAACAATATTGACATATCCAATTATGATCTTATATTTATTGGTTATCCAATTTGGTGGGGAGACTGTCCAAGAATAGTTCAATCATTTATAGAGACTGGTAAATTGAATGGGAAAACGGCTATTCCATTTTGTACTTCTGGAAGCTCTAGTATATCAGGAAGTGAAAATACACTTAAGAACTATAAAGAGATAAATTGGATATCTGGTAAAAGGTTAACTGCTTCACGAAATGATGTTGCTAATTGGGTAAAAAGTTTGAATATTAAGAGTACCAGCGAATCAAAGGAGAATAATAATTTGAATACCAAAATAATTAAAATAGAAGTTAATAATAAAGAACTAACAGTTGAACTAGAAAATAATCAAGCTGCAAAGGAACTAGTTCAAAAACTAAATTCTGAAAATGTAGTTGTAAAAGCATTAGAATATGGTGGCTTTGAAAAAGTTGGTTCACTTGGATTTTCACTTACAAGAGATGATGAACAAATTAAAACAGAAGTTGGAGATATCGTTTTATATCAAGGAAATCAAATATCTTTGTTTTATAATTCAAATTCTTGGAGCTATACAAAATTAGGAAAAGTAACTAATTGTACAGCAAGTGAATTAAAGGAATTATTAGGTAATGGAGACGTTACTTTAATATTAAAGAAATAGACAGTAATGATAATAATAGGTAAATAATTATAGTTTTGGAGGTATATAAGTTATGGAAAAATTAAACTTAGTTCAAGCATGGGACAAAGTCTTCCCTTTAAGTGAAAAAGTAAATCATCAAAAGGTAACTTTCAAAAATCATTTTGGTATTACATTAGCTGCGGATATGTATGAACCAAAAGAACATGAGGGAAAACTACCAGCAATTGCAGTTTGTGGACCGTTTGGAGCAGTAAAGGAACAAAGCTCTGGGTTATATGCACAAGAAATGGCTGAAAGAGGATTTTTGACAATAGCATTTGATCCATCATTTACGGGGGAAAGTACAGGAGAGCCAAGATACATGAACTCTCCAGATATTAATGTAGAAGATTTTCAATCAGCAGTAGATTATCTTTCTAATTTAGACAATGTTGATAGTGAAAAAATCTCAATTATCGGTATATGTGGTTGGGGCGGAATGGCACTCCAAACTGCTTGTATTGATACTAGAATAAAAGCGACGATTGTTTCTACTATGTATGATATGTCAAGAGTATCTGGAAATGGATATTTTGATAGTGAAAATAGTGAAGAAGCAAGATATCATCAAAGAGTAGCAATCAATAATCAAAGAACAGTAGATTTTAAAAATGGAGAATATAAATTAGGTGGTGGAGTTGTTGATCCATTACCAGAAGACGCTCCTCAGTTTGTCAAGGATTACTATGCGTATTATAAGACTTCTCGTGGATATCACGAAAGAAGTTTAAATTCAAATGGTGGGTGGAATGTAACTGCTGGAACCTCACTTTTAAATACTAGATTATTATATTACTCAAATGAAATAAGAAATGCGGTATTGATAGTACATGGAGATAAAGCACATTCCTATTATTTTGGAAAAGATGCTTATGAGAATATGATAAAAGATAGTAAATACAAAGATAATAAAGAATTCCTTTCAATAGAAGGTGCTTCGCATTGCGATTTATATGATCAGAAAAATATCATTCCATTTGACAAAATAGAAGAATTTATTAGAAAAAACATATAGATAAGGAGAAAAAATAATATGGGTTTATTTGGTAGTAAGGAAAATTTGAAAGATAAAAAAAGTATCATTATTTATTTTTCAAGAGCTGATGAAAATTATTTTGGCGGAGCAATGAGATATGTAGAAAAAGGAAATACAGAAGTGATTGCAGAGTATATTAAGGATATTACAGGTGGCGATATGTTTAAAGTAGAACCATTAGAAAAGTATTCAGAAAATTATATGACTTGTATAGAAGAAGCTAAAGTTAGAACTAAAACGCATAATGCACCGATTAAAGAGAATGTTCCAGATTTATCTTCTTATGAAGTAATTTATATAGGAGCTCCAGTATATTGGGGTGGAATGCCTGAAGAAATGTTTACTGCGCTAAAAGGATTAAACTATTCTGGTAAAATCATTAGACCTTTTGTTACACATGAAGGTTCTGGGCTTTCAAGTATACCAAATCAATTAAAAACTATTTGTACAGGAGCTACTGTAGAATCAGGAATTGCAATTACTGGCTCAACAGTAAATTCTGCAAGGAATAAAATTGAAAATTGGGTATAAGGATGTGATTAAAATGAAAAAAATATTTTGTTTAATTTGTAGTTTGCTTTTTATTGTTTGTCTTGTTGGTTGTGATAAAGAGGTTGCTCCAGCTAACGATGAAACAGTAATTAGTCGTGAAGAAAACATTTCAAAGGAAGACAATATAGGTATTGTATCCGAAGAAAATACTGAAGTAAGCGATAAAAGTGAAAAAGTGGAAAATGTAAAAAATAATAATACAGCATTAAGTGAAGGGACTCTTAATAATGAGTCAGAACAGGGAAAGAAGATTTTACTTGCATTCTTTTCAAGAGCAGATGAAAAATATTCAGTAGGAACAGTTGATGTAGGAAACACAGAAATTATGGCAGGTTTTATAAAAGACTATTTAGGAGATAAGGCGGATACATTTAAAATTGATCCTGAAACTCCATATCCTGCTGATTATAAAAAATGTACAGAAGTTGCAACGAAAGAAAAAGATGAAGATAGCAGACCAGAATTTAAAAATGCAAGTAGTTTGGATTTGTCACAATATGATACAATCATACTTGGGTATCCAATTTGGTGGGGAGATGTTCCAATGATTATCAATACATTCTTAGAAAAGTATGATTTTTCTGGTAAGACAGTTTATTTATTTAATACACATGAAGGTTCTGGAAATTCTGGAACATATAGTTCAATAAAAAGTAAATTATTTTCAGCAGATGTGAATACAAATGGTTTAGCAATAAGAGGGGCAGATGTTAGAAAAGAATCATCAAGGAGTACAGTTGAAAATTGGCTAAAAGGATTAGGATTATAAAAATATAGAGCTAGGCATCTAATTTGTCTAGCTCTTTGTTTATTATTACTTAAATTCTTTCCTATTTTTTTATTTAATGATTTTATCAATTCCACTTTTGATTAAAATAGTAGCAATCTCGATGATTTCACTTAAAGGCATTTTCTTATTTATCTTTTGTTTTTCATAGACATGTTATATAATAAATAAAAGAAGAAAAAATTAATAAAATATAAATTCAAGGAGTAAAAAGTGAGAAAATTAAATTTAATTGTAGTATTTAATAAAGATTTAGAAAAGGTACTTTTTTGCATAAGGGCGAAAGAGCCATATAAAGGATTATACAACTTTGTTGGGGGAAAGGTAGAAGAAGGAGAGACGTCATTAGAAGCAGCTTATAGAGAATTATTTGAGGAGACAGGAATATCACATAATGATATAGAATTAGACCATTTTATGGATTTAAATTACTTTAAATATGAAAATAATTTGCAGGTTTATTATGGTATTTTAAATCATGAGGTAAAATTAGTCGAAGAAGTCAACAAATTAGAGTGGATAGTTATAAATGATGAGTTATTGGATAATTCAAAGTTTGCAGGAAATTATAATATACCTCATATTATAAGACAAATAAAAGTTTACTTAAAAAATGGAACAGGAATTGACAAGTATTAAAAATCAAAAGTTTAATTGAACAACAAGAAATTAAGAAAGGAGAAATCAAAATGGTAATCTTAGCTATATTAATTATTGTAGCTCTAGTATATTCTCTAAATTCACAACAAAAGAAGAATGAAGAACTCGAAAGAGAAGTATATAACTTAAAAAAAACAATAGCTGAGTTGAAAAAGAATAATAACATAAATTTAAATCAACAAACTCAAATTACATCAAATAATATTAATGTTGCAGCTTCAACTCAAGCAGTACAAAATCAAGTCTCTCAAGTGCAAACAATTAATAAGAATGTAGAAGATATACATGAACAAAATTCAGCAACAACGGTAAAGAGGTATTCGTTCGAAGAATATGAAAAAGTAAAAAATACGGTCTCTTTGCAAGAAGAGCAAACAAAGAACATCTTAAGGGAGAATGAGATTAGACGAAAAGAAAGTGCAAAGAATAATTTGATTTTAGTATCGGGAGCACTTTTGATTGTGCTTGCTGCAATTGTATTTTTACTTTCAACTTGGAACACTACCCCTGGAATAGTTAAGGTTGGAGTGCTTGGTATTCTTATCGTTGTGTTCTTGGGCTCAAGTTCACTTGCAGGAAAGAAATATAAATTAGAGCAAACATCCAAGGCATTCTTCTATATAGCGATGGCATACATACCTCTAGTATTAATAGCAATTGCATTCTTTAAACTATTTGGTGAGTACTTATCACTATATGGTGAAGGAAAGTTTATTTATTTGTCAGTATGTTCGCTGTTTCTGACTTTGCTTTATGCATATGAATCAAATAAGAAAAATAATAATGGATTGCTTTTTGCCAGTATGTTTTGTGAAGCATTCACATCTTTCTTTGGAGTACAAATCTTTACAAGTGAAATAAAAGTGGATGTTTCAATTGCTTCTATAATACTTGCAATTTTATATTTTATACAATCATATCAATTTAAAAACGATATAATAGCAATTTCAAGTATGGCATTTCAAATATTGGGCGTATTGTTCTCAATGCTAATTTTTATAAAAGATATTAATACAATTATTTTCGGAATGATGATTTACAGCATCGTATTAAATCTCATAATTAAGAGTTTTGAATTAAAACGATTTTCAAAGATATATCATGAATTCAATCAAGGAGTTTTCTTTGTTTTAACTTGTGCAGTAATCATATCAAACATATATGGTTGGATTTTTAACAGTTGTACAGTAATGAATGTTATTAATCTAATTTTGCTATTAGTAAGTTTCAATTTGCAAGGATTTCAACTAAAAGAATTTGGATATATATTAAATTTAACAATACTTTCACTTATTTTATCTATTATAAGCTTAAAGAACTTTACAATTTTATTTGAAATGAAGTTACTTATCATGTCAGTTGCTGTGACGATATTATATGCCATTAATTATTTTGCTTTCAAAAATTTAAATCACAAAATAATTACTTATATCGCATTTAACTTTGTATTATTATCAGTATTAGAAATGATGAAATTAAGAGAATATTTCAAATATGTACCACTCGTAAGTACCATAGTAGAAATGTTCATAGAATTGATGAATGTTAGAGAGGACGATACAAAATATTATATTGTTACATCATTTGTTATTTCTTTCGTGATGTTAAATATTGAAGTGACTTTAGCAAGTTTTATCAGTTTGTTAATTGCTATTATAGCGTTTTTATTCTATACCAAAAATAAAAACTTGAATGAATTAGTATGTGTATTTCCAATGCTTGCAATAATGCCAAGTGTATATTTGTCAGATTTATTTGCCAATAATCATTTAGGGATGATAGTTAGTACCACTTTAATTATATACACAACACTTAAGTCAATTGTAAAGAAAGAATTTTGCATAGAAACAGTGTTTTCAGTTATATATATTGTTTCTTCCATTTTTGCATTTAAGCTAAATGCTTACGTTTCTTCAATATTTGTGATGCTATGGGCATTAGCACATATGCTTACATACGAAAATGGCGGATTTTTCAAAGTAATTGTATATATAGCTGGACTTGTAATTTACAACAATGCAATAGTTGATTTACATGTAAATCAATTAGCTTTCACGAAATTGATTGGATATTTAGTATGCTTATATTTAATAACAAGAACTGTTGTTAAAACTGCAGGTGATATTTATAAACCATTTGAATATATCGGAACAACTATCATATATATAGTCGCATTGTACATGTATCAAGATATGACAGACGTTATGATTTTTATAGGTATGTTACTACTTTTAACTATCATAAGCTATTATAAGAAAGTTGGACCACTATTTGTAGTAAGTTTATTTGCAATTGTCGTTAATTTCTTTAAATTAACGAAAGATTTTTGGTTTAGTATTCCATGGTGGGTTTATTTAGTAACTGTAGGTGGTATTTTAATGGCATTCGCAATATCCAATGAGGCATCTCAAAATAATGGAGTGAAAAATAAATTAAAAAGTGTAGCAGAGAAGATTAAAGAAGATATTGATGCTTAATATAAAAATGATGTTAAGTAAAGCACGAAAAGAAAAAGGCGAGATGCTAAAAATTGCACTCGTCTTTTTGGCTAAGTAGAAAAACTACTTTAGCCAATAGTATAAGTATCCATAAAACTTATAAGATGCATAATCGCTCAGCTCTGCAGAACGCAAATTATCCGAAACAGTATCGATACTTTTTTCTTTATCTAATACCAATTCTACTTTATCTACTTCATTTGCCTTGTAAATAAGCTCAACAATAGGAGCATCTTTCATGAATAATTCTTGAAACACATCTCTAGGAATGGTAAGTGAACCATTAATCATAAGTTTTACTTCGTCTGCGTCTATAAATACTCGACCAAGAAAAACATCATCTTTCCATAACATCTGATGGGTATTGAAATATACCTTTCCTTCGGGAAGAGGATTGGATTCAGAGTCATATACCGGAATGCGTGTGCCAAGTTCGGTAAGCTTGTACATTTTGTCATAGCCACCCTTCATAAAATTTAGTGCAACAAATATAATACCACTAATTTAACATAATGTAAAGAAAAATAATGAATTAAATTTATACTTCTAAAATAAGATATTCAAAAAGTTTGACATTAAATATAAAGAAATATATAATAATTGTTGGTGATGTTGAAAATGATAGTTAAACTAATATGTAAATTATTACAAGCATTTTTGAAAAGATCGGGAAGGGGTACGTCTCTTCCAGGAGAAATTGCTTTAAAATTAGATAAAAATATTTTAAAAAAGTTTAAAATGCCAAAAACAACAATATTTGTAACAGGTACTGCAGGAAAGACTTCAATTACAGGAACGGTTAGTAACATTTTAAGAGAAGCAGGATATCGAGTTGGAACTAATTCAAAGGGCTCTAACCTTTCTTACGGAGTTGTATCCACTCTTATAGATAATAGTTCGATTACTGGAAAAAGCAAAGTAGATGCATTAGTAATTGAAATTGATGAAAGATATGTGAAAAAGGTTCTTCCTTATATTACACCTGATTACTTCATTATAAGTAATTTATCTAGAGATCAATTAGCGAGAAATGGTCATTTTGATTTTGTTTTTGATGACGTAAATCAAGAAATAAAAGAAAAGACTCATTTGATATTAAATGCAGACAATCCACTATCAAGTAGATTTGCTCTTGACAAAAATAATCCAGTTACTTATTTTGGGGTTCAAAAGAATAAGTATTCAAGTTTAGAATATAAAGATAAAATTGATGTGACATATTGCCCAAAATGTAAAAGTAAAATTAATTATGAATATTTTAATTATGGCAATTTTGGATTATATCATTGTACAAATTGTGATTTTGGTAGAAATCTACCAAAGTATGAAGCAAAACTTGAAAACGAAAACATTATAATAGATGGACAGCAGATAAAAATGCCTAATGATTCATTATATAATGTTTATAACATTGCAGCAGCATATACACTTGCAAAGGAAATAGGAATAGAAAGTGAAAAGATTGCTAATGCTTTAAATAATCTAAATCTTGAGACGAAGAGATTTGAAGAATTTTCGATTGGTGATAATAAGGGTACGATTTTAGTTTCTAAAAATGAGACACCAATTTCTTATAATCAATCATTGAATTTTGTTTCAAGATTAGAAGGAGAAAAAGTAATTGCAATAGGTTTTACAAGAATCAGTGGAAGGTATGACGATAAAGATATTTCGTGGCTATATGATATTGATTTCGGATTATTAAACAAGGTAAATGCTGAAAAAATTATTTTGTTTGGAAAATACGCATATGATTTAGCAGTACGATTAAATATTGAAAACATTGATATGAGCAAAGTTCAGATTGTGTACGATTATAATGAAGTTTATAACACATTAAAAGAATGTGATAAAGAAATATATTGTGTTTTCTATTTTGATATGGAAAAAGAACTAAAAAAACAACTAAAAGAAAATGGTGAAAAAATATGGTAATAGCACATTTATATAGTGATTTACTTAACTTATACGGAAATGATGGCAATATTAAAATACTTGTGAATAAACTAAAACAAATAGGAGAAGATGTTGAGGTTGTATATCCAACAGTAAAAGATAACATGGAGTTTGAAAAGTATGATTTTATCTACATGGGTTCAGGAACAGAAGGAAATCAAGAAATTGCAATTGAAGACTTAAAAAGATATGAAAATGAAATTTCAAAAGTTGTTGAAGAAAATAAAATCTTTTTGATAACAGGAAATTCTATAGATATTTTTGGAAAAGAATTAGTCGGTGAAAAAACAATTCGTGGGTTGGGAATATTTAATTATACTTCAAAATATGTTCCTAGAATTAGAAAGGATGTATTATACAAAGCTAGTTTTCTTGAAAATCCAATATTAGGATACGAAAATCATAATTACATTTTGGAGAGCAACGAGCATCCTTTATGGGAAGACCAAGGAATAAAGTATAATGAGTTTTATGGTACATATACAGAAGGACCAATATTAGTTAGAAATCCAGAATTTTTAAAATATTTTATTTCTAAATTAGTAACCAATAAAGATAACTTAGAAAAATTAGACTTAGAGCTTGAGACAAAGGCATATAATAATTTTAGAATGTTATTAAATCATTTAGAAAAGTAGGGAGAACGATGAGTAGAATAAAAGAAGTATTAGATGGTTTTAATACTACAGTGAAGATTGTCAAAAAGAAAAATCCAGATAAATCTAAACTGTATATTGCTTTTGATTTATTTGTAAACATGTTGATTTATCCAATTTCATTTCCAGATTATAGGAAATGTAATTACATTAATTTAACAAAAGAAGAAAAAAAGCAATGTATTACTAAGGAAGAGTACAAAAGATTTGTGTATTATATGGATGATGAAAAATACAGAAATGTATTTTTAGATAAAAGTATTTTTGATAAAACATTTAAAGATTTTATTGGAAGAGATTATATTGATTTAAGAGAATGTTCTTTAGATGAATTTAAAAGCTTTATTCAAGGGAAACAGAGTGTTTTTGCTAAAGTACTAGATGAATTCGGTGGACATGGGATTAGTAAAATAAAGGACTTTTCAAATCCAGAGCAGTTATATGAAACATTGAAAGAAAATAAACAATTTTTAATAGAAGATACAATTGTTCAACATGATGAGTTAAATAGAATTAATCCATATGCTGTAAACAATGTTCGATTTTCAACAGTTGTGAAAGATGGTCAAGTATATGTTGTGACGAGAACGTTAAGATTAAATACAGGAAATGATCCAGTCATTAGTAGTAATGATGTAATGGTTAACGTTGATGAAGAGGGAAATTTAATTTCAGATGCAATTGATGAGATGTTTGAAACTTATGAAAAGCATCCTGATACCAATGCTCAAATTAAAGGAACAAAACTTCCATTTATCAAAGAAGCTGAAGAAATGGTAAAGAAAGCAGCTTTAAGAGTGCCTCAAGTTAGATATGTAGGTTGGGATGTTGGCATTACGCCAAATGGACCTCTGTTAATTGAAGGCAACTTCTATCCTAGTTATGGGTTAACACAGTTTTACTTATTAAATCCTGATTATCCTTTAAAAAGGAGATTAAAAGCAATAATGAAAGAAGAGTATGATTTAATTGAGAAAAAATAAATGATAAAAGGGGTACTGTTTTATTCATTTTCCAAAGTTGAATGAAATAAGTATCCCTTTTGCTTGACTCGTTCCCAAAAAGGATATAGAATCTGATAGTAAATTCTAAGTATAGGAGTGTGAGAAAATGTTAGAGCTTGATGACATTAAATATGGCTTAAAAGATTTAGAAAAAAGATTGCATGAATTGGGTGAGTCTCTTTGACATCACTGCCAAAAAACAAGAACTACAAGAGTTAGAAGAACAAACTAAAGCTAATGAATTTTGGAATGACCAAGAAAATTCAAGTAAAGTTTTGCAAAGCATAAAAGTATTAAAAGATAAAATAAATCGCTTTGAAGAGCAAGCAAAGCTTCTAGAAGATATTCATGCCATGATTGAATTAATAGAAGAGTTGAATGAAGAAAGCATGATTGAAGAATTAAAACTAGAGGTGAAGAAATTTTCAAGAGGGATAGAGAAATTAGAAATACAATCATTACTTTCAGGAAAGCATGATGCTAATAATGCGATTGTTACCATACATCCAGGAGCAGGCGGTACTGAATCTCAGGATTGGGCTGAAATGTTATATCGCATGTACTCTATGTGGTGTGATAAAAACGGATACAAATTGGAAGAATTGGATTATTTAGAAGGAGATGTAGCTGGGCTTAAGAGTGTTACATTTAGTGTGACTGGAAATCTAGCGTATGGATACTTAAAATCAGAGAGTGGTGTCCATAGACTAGTAAGAATTTCACCATTTGATGCTGGTGGCAGGAGACATACTTCTTTTGCTTCTGTGGAAGTAATTCCAGAAATTGATGAAGACTTAGAAGTTGAAATTGATCCGAAAGACTTGAAAGTTGATACTTATCGTTCTAGTGGGGCAGGAGGTCAGCATATTAATAAAACGGAATCTGCAATTCGTATTACGCATATACCAACCAATATTGTGGTGTCATGTCAAACGCAACGTTCGCAAATTCAAAATAGAGAAACTGCAATGAAGATGTTGATTTCCAAGTTAGAGGAGCTGAAAGAAAGAGAAAATAAAGCAACGATATCAGAATTAAAAGGAGTACAACGAGAAATTGCATGGGGAAGTCAAATTCGTTCCTATGTTTTTTGCCCTTATACTATGGTGAAGGATCATAGGACAAATTTTGAAACAGGCAATGTAGATGCTGTAATGAATGGAGAATTAAATGATTTCATGGATGCTTATTTAAAGATGAATATGAAACAATGATCAAATGGGACAATCTTTTTTGGTCAAACGCACAGTGGGGACGTCCGGAATCACTGAAAAAGTCATGATTTTGAATTTCTGCAATTTCGTAGCGGAGCACATCGTGCTCCATAATAATTGGTAATATTGTTTTTTTGTTTTATGGTGAACATTGTTCGCCACTACGATTGTGACTTTTTCAGTGGTCCCGGACGTCCCCACTATGCGAATTTCGACTTTTTTTTACAGCCCTTTCTAAATTATTTTTAGATTTAAAATTCATTTAATATTTTTTTACGTTCTTTCCAGTCAGGCATGACTTCTTCAATAATAGCGTAAAATCGTTTACTATGATTTGCTTCTACTAAGTGGGCTAATTCGTGAAGAACAACATATTCTAAGCAGTAATGTGGTGGATAAATTAAATTTTTATTGATTGTTATTTTACATTTTGAAGGCATGCAAGAGCCCCATCTACCTGTCATTGTTCGAATGGCTAATTCAGGTTTTTTTAGGTGATATTTGCTTAGTAGCAGTAAATATTTGTCTATTAATTTATCACTTAAAGTATACATGGTTTCTTTCATCCATTGATCAAAATAAGAATGAATATATTCTTGAGAATCTTTATATTTTTCTTTTATTTGTATAATTAAAACATTATCTCGGAAATGTATAGAATTGATTGTCCCAGTGGTTAATCTAATATAATATTTTTGACCGTTCAAATAAATTTGACTAGCATTTTGAATATTGGTATCCATTGTATTTTGTTTTTTACTTTTTATTTTACGTTGGTTTTGAATAATCCATTCTGCACGCTCAAAAATCATTTTTTCCAGTTCAGCTTTACTAACACGTTTAGGAGCGGAAACGTAGACCTCACCATTTTGCTTTATTCTAAAATTAACATTTCTTTTAGCATTTCTAGTAAGTGTATATTCAATTATTTGATTTTGATATTGAAAACTTGGCATCTTAAAATCTCCTTAACACTTCCTATTTTACCAAATTTTTTACATTGAAGTAAAGAGCTAAAGCTTATAAAATGAAATTATAAATATATGTCAAATTACAATTTGTCGGGGTCTTGGAGGGCCATTGGGGACGGAGACGGAGGAATTTTCGACCAAAATGGACGGAGGATTTTGGGTGAATGCAAAATTAA
>JAFUGH010000005.1 GCA_017469465.1 Clostridia bacterium
ATTTTGGCTGAATGCACATTTAATAGACGTCCCCATTGTGCACTCATTGTGCATTCAGCCAAAATCCTCCGTCCCTATTGGTCGAAAATCCTCCGTCTCCGTCCCCAATGGCCCTCCAAGACCTAGACAAATTGTAATTTAAATAAGAAGAGGTGATAAAAACTGAATGTTATTGTTCTAACAGGAATAGTTATATATGTAATGCGATGCATGAAAAAAATGATTACGAATTGGAAATGTAGCCATTGCTTTTATCAATGTCAAAAAAATTTTTTTAAAAAATGAATATATTTTTTTTATATGTTAATAATATTTATTGTAAGAAGAATATAAGTTGAGCAAAGAGCTGTATTGGATTATTTCCGGTATGGTCTGATGCGGTTCGAACAAAGATGATATATGGTTGAATATTTGTTTGATTGTATATGGTCGGCGATAAGAGTATATGATGTGCAAAATTAGCTTTGTGACGTGTGCAATATAAATACAGGGTTAATGAGGATATTATGTATTTGAGCTAAGAGTATTCTGGTAGTCGTATACTGTTTTTAATTAAGTCGTTCTTGTGTGGGACGACTAAATAAAAAACATTTATGAATGATTGCATTCGTCCGATGAAGAGGGGTGTAGTCGTGTAGATTGCCTTAATATTCGAGCAAAGATTTTTATTTGTGAGGGAATGTTTTGGTTATGGCGAAAGCCATGCCGAGATGTGTAATTGCGAATAATTAGTCGGCGTTAAGATTTGTGTTTTTCTGTGAAAAGAGGTCTTACAGGTGGTAGGACCTCTTTGTTTGAAAAAAGTCGAGTCATATTGAATCTTTTTATATTTTAGTATTGATTTTATTTTCATATTGTTGTAATATGTTCCAAACAAATAAAGTTTGGGGTGAAAAATTTCTACGGAGATTTTGCGCCCTTTTTTTATAACAATTTTTTGATTGAGGAGTAATATGCTTAGACAAAATGAAAAAGAAAAATTTAATAATGTACAAAATTGGTTATTCATTAAGAATGTTTCTAATGGTATTCACTTAAAGTCTGATAAATGTTTAAAAGTTTTGGAGGTAAAGCCACTTAATTTTAAACTATTATCAGAAAATGAACAATTTGTTATTTTAGAAGCTTACCAAAGATTTTTAAAGCAGTGTAGTATAGAGCTTCAAATTGTTGTATTACCATTTAAGTCTGATGTTAAAGAACATTTACATGATATTAAGAAATATTCATATGGTAATGAAATACTAACTTCAATGACAGAAAATTATATTGAATTTGTTAAAAGTGTTATTGGAGATAAGCACAGCATTACAAGAAGATTTTATCTAATTTTAAAATCAGATAAAAATATTGATGATAATATTTCGATGATTATTGATGGACTAAATGCATGTGGAAATGAAGTCATACTATGTAATGATGAAACGATTTATCAAATGCTAAATATGTATTTTAGAAAAGAAAATCTAATACATGAAAATGCAAATATATTAGAATTATGTCCCACATTTGTAGATACAACAAATCCTAAGTATATCATGCTTGACGACTATTATGTAGCTTCTTTATTTATTAATAATTATAATTCTGAAATGGAAGGCGGATTTTTAGATAAATTGATTTCATCGGATAACGATTTTGTTTTATCTATGTTTTATACAAAGAGAAGTACTTATGAAACAATGAAAGAACTGACGGGGGTAATCGGAAACAGTGGTGCCAATATTAAAATTTCAGGGAATAATCAAATAGATATTGATTTAATGCGTGGAAGCTATGAAAATGCAAAATATATCAAAAAACAGTTACAAATTGAAAACGATGAGTTATTTGACTTAAATATATATTTATTAATTTATGGTGATACTCTTGAAGAGTTAAAAAATTCAATTCGAAAAATTGAAAATTTGGTAATTGGTTGTGGTCTTGCCTCTAGAAGGGGAATATTTAGGCAAGATGAAATCTTTAAATCTTGTCTTCCTATTTTATATAATTCTAAAGATGTGAAATCAATTAGTAAAAGAAATGTTCTTGCAAGTGGATTAGTCAGTACATATCCTTTTCTATCTAATGAACTATGTGATAGAAATGGAATTTTAATTGGCTTAAATGAATTTAATAATTCTGTTGTAATGGTGGACCGATTTGATAGTGAAAAGTATAAAAATGCAAATATGTGTGTCATTGGTGCAAGTGGTTCCGGCAAGTCCTATTTTATGAAGTTGATGATTACTAGAAATAGACTTCTTAATATAGAGCAATACATTATTGATCCAGATAGGGAGTATACTCAAATATGTCAAGAACTTGGTGGAACATTAATTAATTTCGGCGAAGAAAATGTAATAAATATTATGGAGATAAGAGAAACAGTTCTTGAAAATGGCGAAAATTATCTTCAAAATAAAATTCAAAAATTAATGACTTTCTTTAGTGTCATTTTTCCTGATTTGTCAGAGGAAGAAAAAAGTATGTTAGAGGAAAAAGTGATAGAGTGTTATAATCAAAAGAAAATTACATTTGATAACAATTCTTTATATCTAGACGAACGAAAAGGAAAGCTTGTTTCAAAACGATTATTCAAATCGAATACAGATATGCCTTTAATAGGCGATTTGTATAAAGTTATTTCCAAAGATAAAAGTATGAGTAGAATATCAAAACTTTTTAAACCTTACGTTTCAGGTGCTTTAAAATTTATGAATCATTACACGAATGTGAACCTAAATAATAAAATGGTAGTGGCGGATATTTACAATATAGAAGAAAAATACCTGCCAATGGCATTGTTTACTATTACGGAATTATATTGGGATAAAATTCAGGAAAATAGAGGAAGGAAAAAGATTGTCTATCTTGATGAAGTTTGGAAACTTATTAATAAAAATAAGGAAACGGCAGAGTTTGTTTTTAAAATTTTTAAAACAATAAGAAAATATGGTGGAGCTGCAACTGCGATTACTCAAGATATTAATGATTTTTTTAGCCTAGATGATGGAGCGTATGGCAAAGGAATATTGAGTAATTCTAGTATTAAATGTATTTTTCAAATTGAAGAAAATGATTTATCAAAATTAAAAGAGGTTATGAATTTATCAGAAATGGAGTTATACAAAATTATCAATTTGGAAAGAGGGACATGTTTAATGCATGCAGGTAGAAATCATTTGTTGATAAAGATTTTGGCATCTAAATATGAGCATGGATTTATTAGCACAGATAGAAGAGATATGTAGATTAAGGAGGTTTTGTAATTGAAAAGGATTATCACAGCAATGGGAAATGAAGCATTAAATAATGAGTTGAAAAAATATGCAAAATATGATGTGGTTTTAGAAGATTTAATTTGTCAAGATGTTGTAATTAGTAAGCTAGAGAAATGTGAAGTAGATACTTTAATTATAAGTGGTTTACTCCAAGGAAGATGGAACTTGGAAGAATTTATAGAAAAAATACGAAATATAAATCATACCGTTAGAATTATTGTTGTTACTGATGAAATTGATAACACAACGAAAAACATATTAAATGAATTAAATGTGCTTGATATATTTTTAGATAGCAGCGTTGAAATACAAGACATTGTTGATAGTATCGATAGGGAAGAAACCATTAAGAAAAAATATGAAATGGTAAGTGAATTTCAAGAAGAATATAAAATAAAAGATGATTTGGAAACAATTCATAATGATAATTATCATGAGCCTTATAAAGAAAAAGTTATTATTGAAAAGGCTGTACAAAGACAAGAAATAATAGCTGTTAGTGGAATACCAGGTAGTGGAAAATCAACAATTTCAGTAAATCTTTGTAAAGTGATATCTCAAAAAAGTGACAGCAAAATTCTATTGATAGATTTGGATACACTAAATGGAAATGTTGATGAAATATTAAAAATAAATAAGGCCCCGTCAAATATTGAATTGGTGATAGATAATGACAAAAAGTCTGGAATTAATTATGCTGTAGAATTAATGGTGAAGAATCGATTTGATTCAAATGTGTTTAGTGAATTAGTAATCGATGCTGGAGGATTCGATGTGCTTACCGGAAACACATCACTGCATTATTGTCAAAATGTACTAACAGAAAATCATTATCAAAAGATATTACAAGCAGCAAAAGAAAAATATGATTTTATTGTGATAGATACAAGCAGTAATTTGTTTTTGGATTCTACCAAATGGGCATTAGAAAATTCCAATAGAGTTTTATTTGTCATTGAAAATAATTATTTGTCAATTAAAAAAATGCAACAGTTTATGGATGTTGCTGTGAATATTTGGGGAATATATAAAAAGAAAATAGACATAGTTGTAAATAAGAAATTAAAAAATGAGATTGAACAAGATGCAATTTATAAAATTACTGATGGATTGAAAGTTGTTGGTGAAATTAAAATGAATGAAGAAGAAAATTTGAACTCTTATGAAAAAATTTTATCTACAATCAATTATATTCCTAAAAGAGGTATTTTAGCTAGATTTAATAAAATGAAAAAGAACTTTTTCTTGCAAAATAAAATAGAAAAAGGAGTGATTGCGCATGCTAATTAATCCATTAAAAGTAGCAACAGCGGATGTTTTAATTCGACCAGATGTTAATAAAGATAAAGTAATTGGTGAGATAATAACGTATTTAATTAACCACTACTCTGACTATTTGAGTGATATAGAGATTAATAAAAATACTGTTGAAAATATAGTAAGAGAAAAAGTCTATAAAGAGTATTCAAATATGAATACTGAATCTACAATAAAAAGCATTTTGGATAGACTTTTTGGATATCATATTTTACAAAAATATATTGATGATAAAAGTGTTTCAGATATTAGAGTTACTAAGTTTGATAATATCTTTATCAAGAAAAATGGTAGGTGGGAAAAAGCAAAGGAAAGTTTCAATAATGAAGAAGATTACATTAATTTTGTTAGGTATTGTGTTTTAAAGAATAGAGGAAAAATCACCAATGAAACGCCTATAGTTATCACTAGTGATAGAAAAAATAATCTTCGTATAGAAGCGGGAATAGAGCCAGTAAATGTGAATTCCCCTAATTTAGTAATTCGTATCCATAGACCTGAACTCCTCCAAACTTTGGAAGAACTTTTTATTTCAGATATTGAAATGATGGATTTAGAGATATATAAATTTTTAGTAAAATCTATTATTTCCGGTTGTAATATTATTATTAGTGGGAAAGGCGGTAGTGGAAAAACCACACTTATGCGAAATTTAATCAATCGAATACCAGAAGATTTGTCAATTACCTCTAACGAGGAAACAGCGGAACTTTATAGTACACATCCTAACATTATTCAAAGAGAAATATTAAAAAATCGTAATGAAGATAAAAATATCACACTAGAAAAATTGACAGCGCATAGCCTTGTAATGTCTAATGATGTTGTAGTGATAGGAGAATTGAAACGGCGCTGAGGCAATGGTGTTTTTTGATGCAGTTGCAACACGGTCATAGAGGATATGCAACGGTGCACTCTGATAGTAGTACAAATACTATTGATAGATTAGTTACTTTAATGAAGAGGGACATTAATAGTCAAAGCTATACAGATAAATACTTAAGAAAATTGCTTTCAATGTCTATTGATCTAATTATTTTCATGAAAAATTTTAAAGTACATGAAATTGCTGAAGTTATTTATGATGAAGAAATTGATGACGTTGCATACAACATATTATTCGAATTCGATGTTGAAAGATATGAAAATGGAAAGTCAATTGGCCGTTTTATTAAGGTAAATGAGCCAATTGGAAAATGTAATGAAAAAATAGAACTAAATGAATATGAAATAGAGAGGGTCTTAACATGATTTTAAAGTTATTATTGTTTTTATCTTTTGTAATCATATGTTACTTGGTTTCGGATGTGTTTAGAGAAAATAAAGTGCTTCTGAAAATTAATAATTATGTAAGCAATAAAAATGAAAAGTACTATGACAAATTGCTCAAGTATTATGAAAAAAATAAAAAAGTTAAGTTAAAAGAAAAATTAAATTATTTCCATAAGATTAATATTTTGATAGATAGATGTGAATTAAAAAGAGGAATTCTTATTAATCCGGTTAGTATTTTTGTAATGGGGATAGTATGTGTTAATGTTGCTTATATCATTTCTTTTAGTTTCTTTGGGATTATTCTTTTATCATTAATCATTAGTCTTCCGTTTTTTTACTTACCGTTTGCTCTTTTGAATTTATTGGCAGAACATAAAGAACAAAAAATAGAAAAAATTTTTTTGAATTTTTTATTACAATTAAAAAATCATACGAGAATAAATAATGATATCGTCATGGCAATGAAAGAGGTAAAAACTGTTGAACCGTTAAATTCATATATAAAAAAATTTCTCATTGAAATTTCTAGTGGAATAAAATTTGAAAAAGCAATAGAGAATTTTAAAGAGAAAATTAATATTGTGCAGATTAAAATGTTTCTTACGAATATTGGGCATTGTTATTTATATGGGGGAAATTTTTCAGAATTGATTGATAAAAGTTATGAAATAATTAGTGATATACAAAATGAAAAGTTAAGAAGACAGGAAGAAACAAAGAGCGCAAGGCTAGTTTTATTGATACTTATTTTTTTAGATGTCTTAGTATATATATCATTCATTAAGTCAAATGTAGATAATTTGATTATCATGAAAAGAAGTATTCTTGGCAATATGATATTGTATTGGAACTTTATTTCAATGTGGTTATTAGTATTACTATCAATCAAAGTAAAAAAATTAGATTATTAATTAAAAAACAAATTTTATTTATATAAGGAGGTATTAGAATGGAATTAGAATTAAATAGGGGCATAAATCTTAGCGTAGGTGATTCAATTAAGAATGCAGCTGCAACAGTGAATGAAGCATTTAATAATGCTTTGGACAAGGGCGTTGAAAAACTCAATTTGGAAAATGGAGTTTTAACTAAAGTAAAAGAGGGTTTTAAAAACTTTAACATAAAGGACGTTGCTTCTAAAACGATAGATACAGCAATGAAAACTACACTTAAAAGTGTCGCTGGAATAAAAGCTAAAACAGTAGATAATATAAAAGATATTGGAAAGGCGATTAGGGATAGTAATTTGAAAGCTGGACTAAAAGGGGTTATTAATTTGGGTGTGGATAGTATGAAAGGAATCCCTACTGCTGTCAAAAAAGTGATAAAAGATGGTGCAGATTTAATACTTGGCGAGACGTTTGATGATGAATTGAAGAGGGTTATGACAACAAATAAAAATACACTTTCAAGAATTAATACAAAATGTGATAATTTTGAAAAGGCTTTTAGCAAAAATGATGAAAAGAGTATGAAAAAATACGTAGATGGAATATCAAAAGACTTACAAAAAATTTCTTTAATTTCAGAGACAATTAATCGTGGAAAAGAGATTGTAAATAGATATGAACTTATGAAAAATAAAGGCTCTACCCAACTAACTCAGGTAGAGCAAGAATTATTAAAGCAGCTGGCTTAATTGAATACTGAAAAAATAAACATATATCCGATTGCAATAGATACGATAAATGTTGCTGCATAAAAAATAATTCCAGTTGCTGTTTTAAGAATTGGTGCAAGTTTTTTTTGCTTGTCTTTTATAGTCAAAGATTTTTCTCCTTTTGTAGTTAATGATTTTTCTATGTTATTTTCTTTAATAATATTATTTCCCATTTTTTTAATTCCTTTCACAAGATTACATAATTATTATATACTTTGTTTACATAATTGTCAATATTCCTTTTAATTTTTATTATTTAATTACAATTTGTCGGTTAGGCCATTTGGGACGGAGACGGAGGATTTTCGACCAATAGGAACGGAGGATTTTGGCTGAATGCACAATGGGTGCACAATGGGGACGTCTATTAAATGTGCATTCAACCAAAATCCTCCGTCCCTATTGGTCGAAAAAGCCAAAATCCTCCGTCCCTATTGGTCGAAAATCCTCCGTCTCCGTCCCAAATGGCCTAACCGACAAATTGTAATTTGCAATTAAAGTTAATTAGTGTATAATGATGGAAAGGAGGAATATTATGAATAATAAGATGAAATACATTTTTGTATTTGTAGTCTTTATTATTTTAACTATTCTCGGTTATGTTTTACTTCCAAAAGAGGAAGTTGTTGTTCAAAATAAAGTGGAAGAAGACGATAATTATATTTTTGTTCATATTGAAGGTCAAGTCAAAAATCCTGGTTTGATGAAGGTGAAGTATGGAACAAGACTTTACGAATTAATTGAAAAAGTGGGAGGAGAAACAGAAAATGCTGATTTAACTCGAGTTAATTTAGCAAGTGTGCTAAGCGATGAACAAAAGGTTATTATTCCAGCTAAGGTTATTATCTCAGAAGATTCTGAATCGAGAGAAGAAAGTGGAGGTCTAGTAAATATTAATACAGCATCAAAAGAAAAACTGATGACATTGAATGGAATTGGTGAGGGAACAGCTGAAAAAATTGTTAAATATAGGCAAGACAATGGTTATTTTAATTCAGTTGAAGATTTGAAAAATGTATCTGGAATTGGTGAAAACAAGTTTAATGGCTTGAAAGACGATATTACAATTTAAAGGAGGATATGTGATGAATATTAATGAAATAATTAAAGCAAAGAGGGATCAAAAAGAGTTGACAACAGAACAAATAAACTTTTTTATACATGAGTATTCACTTGGTAATATACCGGATTATCAAGCTTCAAGTTTATTGATGGCGATTTATTTAAATGGGATGTCAGAGCAAGAAATACTAGATTTAACTGTAGCTATGGTGAAGTCTGGTGAAGTTGTTGATTTGTCTGATATACCAGGAATTAAGGTGGATAAACATAGCACAGGTGGTATAGGAGATAAAGTTACTATGGTTGTGATGCCACTTGTCGCAAGCTGTGGAGTGCCTGTTGCAAAAATGTCTGGTAGAGGACTTGGATATACACAAGGAACGATAGATAAACTTGACTCAATTCCTGGTTTTAGAACGAATCTTGATATGGATGAGTTTATCAGAAATGTAAAAAGAATAGGGATAAGCATTATGGGGCAATCTGAGAATATTGCAATTGCAGATAAAAAATTATATGCACTTCGTGATGTTACAGGAACAGTTGAAAGTATTCCTTTAATCGCTTCAAGCATAATGAGTAAAAAAATAGCTTCTGGAGCAGATAAGATACTTCTTGAAGTTACTTATGGCAGTGGAGCATTTATGGAGAATGAAATTAGAGCGAGAAGACTTGCTCAAACTATGGTTAATATTGGAAACATGGTGGGGAAAGAGACGATAGCGGTACTTACTAATATGAATCAGCCACTTGGAAGATTTGTTGGAAATTCTTTGGAAACGAAAGAAGCAATTGATACTTTAGCAGGACGAGGAGAAAAAGATGTTGTTAATGTGTGTTTGCTTTTGGGGGCATATATGCTAAAGCTTGCCGGACATGGTGAGAGCATTACAACGAATATGAAATTGTTACAAAGCAAAATAGATAGTGGAGAAGGACTTGCTAAATTTAAAGAGTTTGTGAGTAGACAATGGGGTGAATCACGAGTAGTGGATGAGTCTGAACTACTAGTAAAAGCAAAATATAAGCTTCCTGTAAATAGTATTGTAAATGGATATGTATCCGAAATTGAAACAAAAAACATAGGGCAAGCTGTTGTAAATTTAGGTGGTGGCAGATTAAAAAAGGAAGATGAAGTAGACTATTATGTTGGTGTTGAGGTAATGAAAAAGATAGGCGATAAAGTATCAATGGGAGAACCAATTATGTATATTTATGCCAATGATGAAACAAAAGGATTAATGCAGGTGGAGACATTAAGAAGTTCTTTTAAGTTTTCAAATGAACCTGTTGAAAAAAGTAAAGAAATATTGGATATCATCGATTAGTATCTTAGATTATTTGGAAAACAATTCTAGAGTAAATTGCTGGTTGACATAGTTCGGTTACGGTGCTAAAATGTTCATTGGGAGAATTATATAATAGGGGGAGACTTACAATGAAGAGGTTTCTAGTTTTTCTACTGATGGTTCTTTTTATGCTTTCTTCTAGTGCAACTGCATGTGGAAAAATTGAAAATGACCCGAATCGGTATCTATATGCGATATGTAACGATGTAAGCGTTAGAGAAGACTGCAATCCCCAATCCCGAGTTTTAGGAACATTGGATGAACGAGAAATTGTTTTTGGACTTGAATTCATGGTAGGAGCAGATGGCAAAAATTGGGTGTTGGCTGAAACACAAGTGGGAGTTGGCTATATAAGCCAAGACGATTTGATTTATGTAGTTGAAGAGCTTTCTCCGGTATTGACGTTGCTTGAACTTAGGGATGAAACATATATTATGTCTAAACCTTCGTGTAAAGGCCAAATTTATGATGTTATTCCTGCAGGGATGTATGTAAGTGTTAAGGCTTTTTATCCTACGCGAGGGGAAGGTACATGGGCAGCAATTACCATTTCTGAAGGGATAGACGGATATGTTTCGATTAAGTCACTTTATTGTCTTGATGGAAGTAAGTTTCATAACTTACCAGAATTTGTTGAGGTAAAAAGGGATACGTGGACATATCAAGAAGATTTAAACTCTTTTGAAAGAAATCAACTTGTCTATCATGAAGAGATTTTGAAAGTAAACTACTATCTGAAACTTTCAGATGGCACGGTTCTGGCATCATGTATGAATAGCAGTTATGAGAATGTTGGATTAGTATTGATAAAGGACTTGTCCAAGAAGTAAGGTAGAAAAAGCATTAGAATGATTGGAAATATCCCATTATTCTAATGCTTTTTTATTCAAAGGAACTACAGGAAACGATTGACAAAGTTTACGTAATGTGGTATTATAATAGAAGGGTATTCAAAAATTTATAAAGGAGGAAACTGATAATGAAGCGGTTTCTGATGATGGTACTCGTGGTTATCTTTGTGTCCAATATTGGTGCAATGGCGGAATGGCTCTATGCGACCGACGGTGATACTTATGTTCACACCGAGGCGGACATTGAGTCCGATACGTTCGGCGTGTTCAAGAAAGGGGAGAAAGTATGGGTATACGACCATACTTATACTCCTGATGGACGGAACTGGTGCGAGGTCCAGTTTCTTGGACGAACCGGGTTTATTTCTGACAGGTACTCGAGCTACTTGGTATCCAATCCTGATGACTATGATGATGTGAATCATAGCTCCCAGGAATTGGAGCAGGAGTTGTTCTATGAGTACGATGGTGAGGAAGGCGATGAATTCGAAGGACACGGCTTTGAGTACGAAGCCGAGTTCGAATTTATTGCTAACAGGAACGTAAAGGTTCGCGCCTGGGCTGGTAATGATGGCAACGTCATTGGTACACTCAAGCGCAACACGACTGTCTGGGGCTCAATCATCTACGTTGTGGATGATCAAGCCTGGCTCGAAGTCATGTGGGGGAATGACCAGTATGGTTATATTCCCACGGATTCTCTCAATTTGACGGAGAGTCTCGTGGATAATACCTATCCGCGTTTCTCTCGACGGATGAAAGTAACCGGCGGACGTGTGAATGTTCGTGAGGATGCCGACATCATGTCCCAGGATATCGCCACGTTGCAGCAGGGTGACGAAGTCCTCGTTGACTTTTTCATCTGTGTGGATGACGGTGAACGCCGCATTTGGGCAGATGTTGTTACAGAGGACGGACAGGTAGTGGGATTTGTTTCTACAAGATATCTTATTCCTGTAAGGTAACCAACTTAAGATGCTTCAGAAATTTGAAAATTTTTCAAATTTCTGGGGTATCTTTTTTTGTGCATTTTTTGCTTTTTTCCTTGCATTTCCCTAGGCGTTTTAGTATAATTTTAATGTGAATAAACAGCTATTTTTATGCTGTTGAAAGACAAAAGATAGGAGATTTAGAAATGGAAGAAAATGCAAAAAAAATTATTAAAGTAGACATCGAAAAAGAGATGAAAAAATCTTACATAGATTATGCAATGAGTGTTATTGTTTCTAGAGCACTTCCAGATGTTAGAGATGGTTTAAAGCCTGTTCATAGAAGAATTTTGTATTCAATGGATGGTCTTGGGCTAACTCCAGAGAAACCTTATAGGAAATCTGCGTATATCGTAGGTGAGGTTATGGGTAAATATCACCCACATGGTGATGCTTCTATTTATGACGCTTTGGTTAGAATGGCGCAAGATTTTTCACTTAGATATATGCTTGTCAATGGTAATGGTAACTTTGGTAGTGTTGATGGTGATGCACCAGCTGCCATGAGGTACACTGAAGCAAAGATGCATAAAATAACAACTGAAATGTTAAATGATATTGACAAAAACACAGTTGATTTTATGCCAAACTATGATGAAAAAATTATGGAGCCAACTGTTTTACCAGCGAAGATTCCAAACTTATTAATTAATGGCTCTTCTGGTATTGCTGTAGGTATGGCAACAAACGTACCACCACATAATTTAACAGAAGTAATTAATGCAATTATTCGACTAGTGGAAGAAGACAATGTGACAGATGAAGATTTAATGGCAGAAGTGAAAGGACCAGATTTTCCAACAGGTGGTATCATTGTAGGACATGAAGGAATTAAGAATTGTTATACAACTGGTAGGGGAAAAATTATTGTTAGGGCTAAAACTGAAATAGAAGAGCATGGTAATGGTAGATATAGAATTATTGTCACAGAGCTTCCTTACCAAGTAAATAAGGCAAGATTAATTGAAAATATAGCTGATTTAGTAAAAGATAAACGTTTAGATGGTATCTCAGATTTAAGAGATGAGTCAGATAGAGAAGGTATGAGAATTGTTATCGAGCTTAAGAGAGATGCTAATCCAAAGATTGTATTAAATCAACTTTTGAAAAATACACAAATGCAAGATACTTTTGGTGCTATTATGTTAGCATTGGTAAAAGGAGAACCAAAAGTGTTAACACTTCGTCAAATGTTGGAGTGCTACATTGAACATAGAAAAGATGTTATTGTAAGAAGAACACAATTTGATTTGGATAAAGCTTTAGCAAGAGCACATATCTTAGAGGGCTTAAGAATTGCAATTGATAACATTGATGAAGTAATTGCAATCATTAGAAAGTCTTACGATGATGCCGCTGAAAAATTGATGAAGAGATTCAAACTTTCAGAGATTCAAGCAAATGCTATTTTGGAAATGAGACTAAGGACTTTACAAGGATTACAAAGAGAAAAAATTGATGAAGAATATAAACAACTAATGGAGCAAATTGAAAGATATAGAGCAATTCTTGGTAGTGAAAAACTAGTTTGTGACATTATTAGAGATGAGTTAGTTGAGATTAAGAGTAAATATGGTGATGAAAGAAGAACGCAAATTATTGCAGCAGAAGGTGAATTTACAAACGAGGATTTGATTAAGGAAGAAACAACGGTTGTTGCTTTGACACATTTCGGATATATTAAGAGAATGCCAGTAGATACTTATAGAGCACAAAGAAGAGGAGGCAAAGGTATTACTGGAATCCAAACAAGGGAAGAAGATTTTGTGGAACAATTATTTGTTACTTCTACACATGATATTATAATGTTCTTTACCAATAAAGGAAAAGTTTATCGCTTAAAGGGGTATGAAGTTCCAGAAGCTGGTAGAACAGCAAAAGGTACTGCAATTGTTAACTTACTACAATTAGATGGGGATGAAAAAGTAACTGCAGTAATACCTATTAAAGAATTTGTAGATGGTCAGTATTTATTAATGGCAACGCGTGGTGGTATTATTAAGAAAACAAAATTACTTGACTATAATAGTGCAAGAAAAACGGGTCTTCAAGCAATTTCATTAAAAGATGGCGATGAATTAATTGACGTTAGATTGACTGATGGAGAAAGAAACGTTGTCATGGTTACGCATGAAGGTATGTCTATTACCTTTGCAGAAAGTGATGTTAAACCAGTTGGTAGAGTTTCTCAAGGTGTTATAGGAATTAGACTTTCAGATGGGGATTATGTAGTTGGAATGGAACCAATCTATACAGAAAATGCTTACTTACTTGCCATTACAGAAAATGGTTTTGGTAAGAGGACAGAACTTGATGAATATAGAGTTCAAATAAGAGCAGGTAAAGGTGTTATTACATATAAGACAACTCCAAAGACAGGCAAAGTTGTTGGAATTAAGGTAGTTACTGACAATGATGATGTTATGCTGATTACCGATAAGGGTACAATCATTAGATTGGAAGTAATGAATATTAGTGTACTTGGAAGATCTACACAAGGTGTTACATTAATGAGAACAAACGACGGCGGTAAGGTTGTTAGTATTGCTAAAATTGTGGAAGCTGAAATTGAAGAGTAATTTTCAATAAAAATAGGAGTGTATCAGCGATACACTCCTATTTCGATATCATTTTTTCTTTAATCGAATATCGTCACCATAAAATCTTAAAATATTATAATTTCCCATAATTCTAGAAATAATTCTATGATCATATGTTTGAGCAAGTTCTTCTAATGACAAATTAGTTGAAATAATAGTTTTGGTATATTGTGTAATTAACCTTGAATTAATAATGGTGAACAATTCTTCAAATTTTGCAGCTGTTAAATTTTCCGTACCTAAATCATCAATTACTAATAAATTAACGTTAAACAAACTATTATATAGTTCCTTTGAACTTTCATCTTTGCTAAATTTATATTCAAAAACACTATTTAATAAAAGTGAGGATGTTTGATATAAAACAGTATAATTCTTGTTTATGATTTCATTTGCAATACAGCTTGACATAAATGTTTTACCTACACCCGGAGTACCTGTAAACAATAGATTTTTTTGCTTCGGTGAGTTAAAGTTTTCTATAAAAATTCTAGAGAATTCTATGATTTTTTTCATATTGTCTCTAGGTGATATATTTGTTTTATATTTTTCAGGACAAGCAACATCTGAAAACAAATTCATATCAATCTTATCAAATGACTCTTCTTTAAGCTTATATAAATTAGATTTACTATAAGATTCATTAATTAATTCTTGCTTAAAGCAAGGACACATATGGGTTGTCCCATTTTCTACATAAAAACCAGTATCTTGGCATTTTTCACAGGAATACTGTGGCCTTAATTCTATATTAAGTTGCTTTAGAATAGCTTCTTTTTCTGCTTTTAATGAGTCTATTTGTGCTTTCAATTCATGAGCAATTTGCTCTTTATCATTAGCTGTTGAAATTGACAGTTTGGCGGATTTAATTCCAAGTTTTGCAATTTCAACATCAATTTCTCTAAGTCTTGGGGTTGACGCATAGATAGCTTCTTTTAATTCTCGATATTTTTGATTTGCTATATTTCTTTTTTGCTCATATTCGCGTTCAATACGTTTATATGTGTCTCTATACATTAATTCTATATAAAATCTCCTTCAATTATTTAGATTTTTAAGGGATATCCATAAACCCATTTCTATATTACTATGGTAATATGCTAAATATGTAATGAATAGACTAATTGATTTGTATTTTTTATTAGGTTACATTTTATAAATGACGTGGGTAGCATCAATTTGAATAATATTGTGATAAGTCAGAATACTGGTTAGTTGTAACATCTTTATACGCTTGAAGAACAGTTTGATTACTAGAGACCATATTTTTCATTATTTTGGCCTTAGATTTTTGTTCTTTTATAAAATTATTAATTGACTCAGTAGAATCGAGCTTTCTTTCATGCCAGTCAGTAATGATTTTATCTAAGTAATCAAAACTAGGATTTGTTTTTGCCGTAGTCTTTTTCAATGCAATTTCAATAACATCTAATTGATAATTGTAGTCGAATACCCATTTGTCAACATAAGCTTCTTCGTATTGAGATAATTTTCTTGAAAGACCAAGTTTTTTGGAAATAGTCTTTTTTATTTGCATAGCTTTTTCATATTCTAAAGAATACTTGTCTAAATCGTCTTGCGTTTTTATTCCATTTTTAGCCCAAGCTTCTGCGACTGTAAATAGATACTTTCTATGCAAAGCTTGTCTTGTATAACAGTAATTAAATAAGGAAATAACCACATCTTCATCAAAATTGTATTTGGCGAATAGCATGTTAATGTCTGAAAACCATGCTTCTGACATGACTCCTTGAAAAAACATTTCACTAATTGCAGTAATTGCTTGGGAGCGATAAACATTTTTCTCAGTATTTTTTATTGCATCTTCAGTCGATAGGGATAATTTTGGAGTATATAGTTTATTTAATTCTATTTGCTTTAAGTCTGCAATGATATAGGAGTTCCCTTTTTTTATCAATACGTTATTTTCCACCCAATACTTTAGTCCTTGTTCAATTGTTGCCAAAGGCAAAGATAATTTTTTTGACAAGTCGAGTGGAGCAATATCTATTTTATGCTTACTACAAAAAAAACAATATAAATATATCTTAACATAATCACCAGAAGCAGCTGTAAGATACTCTGAAATAAATACTTCTGGAATATTAACATCATCAAATAGTAAAGAAAAGTTTTGTTCGAAATTCATAATACTGCCTCCTGAATAAATAATATATGCTTTTGGTAAATTTAGCAATATTATATCTAAAAAAAATATTTTTTGTCAAACGGGCAATTTGGTATGGAATTCTGCAATTATTGATACATTAGCTTAGGGGGAGCTATTTCTATATTAAATAGAGGATGATTTATAATGTTCCGGGCCACAGAACATAGATAAAGGCTTAATTAGTAATGCAGTTTGGATTAATTCCACACCAAATTACCCGTTTGTAAAGATATATTTTTCTATGAATGAAATGCTTTATTATTGCTAGCATAAATTGATAAAAAGGTTCTGAATTTACGTTAGAATTTAAAACTAAAGTAATTGGCAGAAAGAAGATTATGAATAGTACTATTTTAGTAAAAATATTTAAAGGTATTTGTTTTAATACTAAGAATAAGATGAAGGCATATAACCCAATGGGTAAAAGAAGTTTATATTCAATTATTCCTAACAGTTTACCGGAATAGTTATAATTTAATGGAAAAAAGTATTTTTGTTTCATGTTTACCTCGAAATCATAGATTTGATACCAGATATACCGGCTTGAAAATTAGTAGTTATTCCAATTCCACCTAAGAACTCTTTTACTAGTTGACCAGATTTTAATAGAGCGGAAATGGAACCAACTAATAAAAGTTTGTTAAAAATTGAGCTAGAATCTTCTTTTAACAGTGCATGAGGAATAAGAAGCAAAACAGATATTATTATTTGGAGCAATAACATGGAAAGAAATGATCGATACCAACTTTTGAGAAAACCTTCGGTAGATTTATTTGCAATACAAAGAAATGAAAAAGGGGCTGCTAGAATTAGTAATTTTACTAAAATATATCTAAGAGCAAAACTTATCAGCAATGCTAAAGAGGAAATAGATAGCATGCTCGTCAAAATACCATCTAATGAAAATACACTAAATTCACCGTGATGAACTTGTACTTAAAGATGAAATTAAAGATAAAAAAGAAATATCTTTTCGGAAAATATCCTTTCCAAGTTCACAAAAGAAAGTACTGATTTGGTTTGTAGCATTAATTAGCAGTTTACATATCTCTAAAGATGAATTTACAAATATTGCTGCAAGTATTGCCCTTAAGAAGAATCTATTAGGAGGTTCTACTTCTGCTCCGCTAAAATAGGCAGTAATTAATCTAATACAATAGTACAAGATAAAAGCAAAAAGAAGACAATTGGCAAGCATGAGTACTCCAGAAGTGGGAGAAGCACCAAAAATTCTTTCAAAATATGAATCTTCTGCTATCTCTTGATTGATAAAGATTGTTTTATCTAGTAATGGATAAATGGCAGAATCAATTGACTCTAGCATGTTTGTACATAATGTATTTGTTGTATCTAATATTAATTTAGTGATATCGATTTGTGTAACAGTGTCGCCAGACATAAAGGTTTGCTCCTTTCAATTGTTTGTTTAAAAATTAACCAAATAAACTTTGAATGGCCTTTAAGACTAAATCTACACTGAGGATAAAGGCATATGAAAATAACGTACTTCTAATTAATTTTTTCCCTGATACGACTCTTTCTTCATCACCAAAGCTAAATTTTTTCATCATGACACCTGTTCCGATTGCAACAGCTGCAGCAGGAGTAGCAATTCGAATAATCCATGTTTTTATGGTGTCTAAATTTTTTTCTAAGTTAGTGATTAATTTGGGTGCAGCTGCAAAGCAAGTAGATGATAATACAGTAATCATTAATAAAATGGTTATTAGTGTTTTTTTCATTATTAATCTCTCCTAATATTAAATAAATTTTTTTGATAAATGATCTGGCAACAATTGAACTACTTTAGGAGGTAGAATTTCATTACCAGTAGATAAAAAGCAAATTGCCTGAAAAGTGTGTAATTCTCTAGAAAAAGTATTAATGTCATAAATATAGTCATGTTGCACCTGTGTGCTAATACTTTCAGATAAACTAGAATTATTAGATTTAAAAGTATTTAATACATAACTAAATTTTGTTTCTTTTGCATTTTCAGAGATTGTTCTTGAAATCTTAGTCTTATCCTCCTTTCCCAATTGCTTTTGTGCTTCTTCAATTGTAAAAATGTCGTCGGTGCGAAACCAAATCTTATTTACAAGACTTTGTATAATTACTTTTGCTGCAGATGTTTCTTTGATAGAATTTAGTAAAGAAGTGTAGCTTTGAGTGGATATTATATTTATACATTTAGCTTCTCTACTTTCTGAAAAGAAATCTGCATCGTTTTGAGTTGCATATTCATGGTATTCGTCACACACAAAAGCAACTGGTTGAATTGTATTTTTTTTAGCTAATCTCATGAGCACTTCCGACTGAAAATCTAATTTAAGATAAGTAGCAATTATCTTAGAAAGATTACGATATTCGGCAATGTTCATGTTTAAAACAACAATGTTATTTTCTAAGTTTTCGAATCCACGAAAAGAAATATTTTCTTTTTGTGGACAAAAAGTATTGGCAACTTCATAATCACTTACAAATAATTGAGTTATTCTTGAAATTTCTGATTGAATAATCGAAAGAACTCTTTGATCAAGCGATTGAAATTCAGAGGTGAAAAATTCAAGGCAAGTTTTGAAATCATAGATTTGAGATTGATTTAAATTGTTGGAAAGGAACAAAGATTTAACGAATGTAATTTTCTCTTCTAGATATTTTGAGTCATTGATTAGTTTATGAAGTTCAATGAAAGTAACGTATCCGACTATTGTATAGACGACATAATTTTATACATTCAGTTAAGTATAATTCCACTTTATCTAGCCAATAAGTGTCGGATGTGTTTGAATTAGAAAATAAAGTTAAAATTGTTTTTAATCGATTAGCTAATATAGATGGCTTTAGGTTTGGCTTATCTAGCGGGTTATACGTGTATTTGCCTCCAAGTTCAATTGTAATAATGTTTCTATTAAGATTATTTGCAATTTCTTTTACTTTAAGGTGAAAGTTCCCTTTAACATCTAGGACTAACATACCGTATCCCATTTGAATGAGTTGCTTTGTAAAAGGATACATGGCGGATGAAGTTTTACCTGTACCAATTGTACCGGGTAATGAGCATATTTTGATATAGTCCTTTTTCCGGAATAGAGATGATGGAATTGTTTTCAGAATTTATTCCAATAATTAAATCATTTGAATTAATTGTGCTTTCTTTGTTTTTATCAAAATTAAATTGATTTTTATCAATAAAGTGATTGTATGTCATATTTAATACAAAACCCCAAGTAATACTAATAGAGAGAATATATACAAACTTTATAATATAGGTAATATTCTGAGGAAAAATATGTTCTTTATCGAGAAAGTAAAAGGCAAATTCATTTGATGAGTAAATTTCAAAGAAAAAGCATATATTAATTAGGATAATGATTGATAAAAATATTGAAATAAAACTAATTTTGGTGTAAAATATACGAGTACTAAAAATGAAAATCATCTCCAATCGGAATGAAATCTTTTTTTGCTTAATGTTAACTTGGAACCTTGTTTTTCATGTAAAACAAAGATTTCATATAAAGAGTAACAAATGTATAAAGCTGAAATTAAGTGAAAAAATAAAGAATAAAAGAAAATTGTTGCTTGATTCAAATGTATCATTAGAAATTTAAGTATGATAGAAATAATAATTAGAACAATTGAAATCAAAAGGTAAATTTTCGCAATCTTCATTAAGCATCACCACCTTTTGATGTGATTATAACATGAAAATATTTTTTGTCTATACTTTTTTAGAAAAAACACGAGTCATATCGACTCGCTATTTAGAAAGGGGAATAAATCAATGATTACAAAGGATATGTTAATAGGAGAAATCTTAGAAATTAATGAAAAATATGCAGATATTTTAATGGAAGCAGGGATGCACTGCCTATATTGTCCAGCTTCTGCGGGAGAAACACTTGAGGAAGCTTGTACTGTTCATGGGATTGATGTAGATGAAATTGTTGAAAAATTAAATGAGGAGCCTGTTTCAAGTCTATAAAGCTTAGTTAAGAAGAGTATAATAGTCATTATATTTATGGAATGTGTAAAATTGAAGTAGAGAAGCACTTTTGCTTTATAACGAAAATGTTTGTTAGCTTATTGTACAAAATATTTTGACAATTTTAATAAAAATTTGTTGACATTTTGTTAAAGATGTAGTAACATTAAAAAGCAGTCATGATTAGACTGAATTTGGTGATGGGCCATTAGCTCAGTTGGCAGAGCACTTGACTTTTAATCAAGTTGTCCGCAGTTCGAATCTGCGATGGCTCACCATTATGTTAGGCCCGATGGTCAATCGGTTAAGACATCGCCCTTTCACGGCGGGGTGGGGAGTTCGACTCTCCCTCGGGTCACCATATTGCCAGTGTAGCTCAGTTGGTAGAGCAACTGACTTGTAATCAGTAGGTCGTTGGTTCGATTCCGATCACTGGCTCCAAAGTCCTTGTAATCAATAGGTTACAAGGACTTTTTATTTTTTTGAAAATTAGCTTTTTACAACTTTTTTAGGCTCTTTGTCAATAGTTGGGGTGAGGCACTTCTTAAAGTGCTTCACTCTAATATTTCTAAAACCATTGATATAACTGAATTGTGATGATTTCGATTGAGCTTTTGAAAATAAAAAATTTCATAATTGGAAATTATCCAAAAGGTCGTTGGTACAAATCACCAATTTTGAATATGTTAAGTTTTGAAATACAGATGTAGAGTTGATTACAAGAATTAGATTTTTTATTATGTCTATGAGATTCTGACAATTGACAGTCTTTTGACGATCTCCCAAACAGAAAATATAGAATATATAGAAAATATAGAAAGCAAAAATGAAAAAATCTACTTGATGTAGTATTGAATAAAACTATGCGGTATTATATAATAATTTCAAGAAAATAAAAGTAGGAATTAATCAAATGAAAAAAGGATTTATAATAGGTTTAACAACTGGCTTGACAATTGCGGGAGTATCAGTAGCATTAGCAAGTTCTCATATTCAAGCATTGTTAAACGAAGAAATTAAAGTAACATTAAACGGACAAGTTCAAGAATTTAAAGATGAAACGACAAATGAAACACAATATCCGATTACATATCATGATAGAACTTATTTGCCATTAAGAACAGTAGCAAATTTAGTTGGTGTTAATGTTGATTATGATGCGGATAATAACACCGCAATACTAAATAAAAGCGAAAAAATAACAGAAACAACTTATAGTAAAATAGAAAAATTGAAATTTGAAAATACTTTGAAATTTGAATATTTAGAAAATCATTACCTTGAAACTGATAAGAATGGAAATCAAATAAAATACGTAAATGAAGGCTTTGAAAAAGTTATAACCACAAATTTAAATAAGCAAGTTAAATCCATTAGAATGATAGAAGATGGAATATATAATCATTTCATTATTCTAACAGAAGATGGCGAAGTGTATTGTTCAAATATGATTGATATGGGGACTAATGAAAAAACACAACAGGAGCTTAAATTAATTGCAAATGGTATAGAGAATATAGCAATTTTATCTGAAGTAGTAGATGAAGGAGCTGGTGAAGGTTTGGCTGGTCAGCATAATTATGTTATTGCTAAATCAAAGGATAATCAAAACTACTTGTTTTTAAATATATAATAATTAGTAAATTTTTACCAATATAATTACAGTCTTTCTCTAATACTACTCAATGTAGATTGACAGTCTCATGTACAGAAAATATCTCAACATAATTAACAAATGTTGAGATATTTTTAAATATAGTTATTGCATTTTGTGAATAAATACGATACAATGTTCTCATGATAAAGGAAATAGCAGAGCGGTTAGCCATCTTTTTGTTCATTTTAGGTTTACCTTCTATAAGTGAGAGGAGATGGATGCTATGGTAACGAATGATTACATATTAGATGCAATTATAGTTATTGTTATAGCTATCGTCTTGAAGAGGTTACTCGATAGACAAAAAAAATAATCACTCTGTCTTGGCTGGCGAGTGATTATTTTATAACTACTTTCGGCTAACCGCTTATGCGGATTTCCTTTATCTATTTTTATTTTAGTTTATTTTATGTAAAAAGTCAATAAATGATGTTGATATTTTACAAGAAATCATAAAATATTTTGACAGTCAACTGACAGTCTTCTATGCAGATAATAGGAGAAAACTATGATAAAAAATTAAAATAAAAGAAATACAAATATAAAAAGAGCTGTTGAATTTAATTGTAATGTAGGATATACTTATTTTTGTACAAAAATATAAGGGGTTTGATTATGAAAATATATTTAAAAATAATAATAGCACTAATTCTTACTATCATCATATTATGTTTTATTGTATATGGAGTATCAAATAAAAAAATTGAAACGAATATTACAATTGATGAAATTGAAATCTATAGTGGAGAAGAGTTAAATCAAAATAAGGAAATTATTACCTATCATTCAGGAGAAAATAATTTTTCAGGTGAGTACCAAGAAAGTATAAGTGAAGAAGATAGTCAAGTGCAGAAAGAAGTAAATGAAGAAAGTAAGGATACATTAGCTCAAAGTAGTATTCCAAAGCAACTATCAAGCACGACACCTTTTTATATTAAAATTAATAACTCACAAAATGTAGTAACAATTTATTCTAAAGATTCTGAGGGAAATTATACTGTGCCTTACAAAGCAATGATTTGTTCTATAGGAGATGCAACACCAGCTGCTGGAAAAATGTATAAAGTGACATCCTATAAGAAAAGATGGAATGCTCTTCAAGGAAATGTATATGGGCAATATGCAACTCAGATTGTTGGAAATATCCTTTTTCATTCAGTACCTTATACTGCAAAAAGCAATTCTGCACTTGAATATTGGGAATATGATAAACTTGGTACAGCAGCGTCACTAGGTTGTGTCCGACTTACGGTTGAAGATGCAAAGTGGATTTATGATAACATTGTACAAGGTACCATTGTAGAATTTTATGAAGATGCAAATCCAGGTCCACTTCGGTAAGCCAGTATCTAAAAAGATTTCAAGCAATGAAACTTGTAGAAATTGGGATCCTACAGATTTGGCAGATGGAAATCCATGGAATAATTTAGAACTTATTGAGCCAAATAGCGATAATATAGGCTTTGAAGAAGCTAAAAGTGGAGATAATAATGAAGTTCTCATAGAAATGAATAGTGGCGAGAGCGAGTTATTGTTTTGAGGAGATGAACAAAAATGCACACCAAATGTTTAGGTATTTACTTAACATTTGATGTGCATTTGAAATTTGCAATGATTTCTATAAAATATTTTGAGAGGTTCTAAATAATTTTATTATATTATTTTTTTAATGAAAGATGAAGCATGTTTATCTAAGTCTTCCAAAGTAGTATTTTCAATAATGAAGTCATATTCATATTTTTCGACATTGGCATCTGAATAATTTGAAGATATATTAGTTAAACCAATTCGTTTTACCAACAAAGTTTTGGCATTAAAAGCGTTTGCAGCTCTTTCTATTTCTTCTGGTTCACGAATATGTATAAATAAAATTTCACAGTCTGAGTTTTTAAACTTAGCAACAGCATCTTTAATGCTATTGAAAGACATATCGTTAAATTCTGTGGTTAAGCGCTTTAAATCACTTAAAAATTTACGAGCCTTTTCTGTTTTTTTACCATCCCATCCAATTGCTTGCGCAATTTCCTTTACCTTATCAACAGATGAAAAATTCATAACTTTTCCATATTTACTACAAAATTCAACGAACGTATCTTTTCCACTACCACCAGTTCCATTAATGATAACTATTTGCTTTTTCATACATATCCCCCCTCAATTAATAGTTAATAATACTTAATCAATTATTATTTTATTGTACTATATTTTTCCTCTATCGTGGCTATTATAGTATAATTCTTTATAAGTTTCAAGAGCTTATTTTTTAGATATTACTACTAAAAAAATTGACCTTTATTTTTAGTTATAATATAATAGTGGTAACAATATGTGGAAGGGGTATTTTATTGAATAAGCTAGGAGTGAAGGTGTTTGTAAATGCATTAACCGTATTTAGATGTATATTTACGTTTGCAATGCCATTTTTGGTCGATAGAGTAGTAGATGCAGCTTTTATTGTAATGGTTGCTGTTTTATATTTTACTGATTGGATTGACGGATTTGTGTCTAGAAAATGTGGTGTTCAAACATTATTTGGTAGTATTATGGATACGGTGGCAGATAAGGTTTTGTGTATTATTTTAGTGGTTTGTATACCGAATAAACATTGGACGTTATATGCTATGATGATAGGTGAAATACTAATTGCAGTTATGAATTTATTACGGAACGTTAAATGGTGCAACCATAGTAGCAATAATGGTTGGAAAAGTGAAGATGTGGGCTTTAGCTATAGCAACAATTTTAGGATATATGCATTATTTTAATATTTGTAGTTTAATTTTTGTTATAGTACCAGCCACAGTAGTTCTTTTAATGCAAGCAATTGTTATTTTTGAATATGGACGAAAAATACAAAAAGTTAAGCAAATAAGAAAAGATAAAGTAAAGTTAAAGAGAGGCAAAGACTTAGTTTATGCACTTTTTGATACGAAGTATTATTTAAGCACATTAGATGTACCACTACTAAAGAAATTAACGATTGAGTAAATAATAATAGTATTTTAAAAAGAAAAAAGCACAATGAGAATATCTTCATAGTGCTTTTCTTTTTCGCTTATATAACCCATCCACCATTCGGCGAAATTATTTGTCCGGTAATATAGTTTGCTTCTTCGCTTGCTAAGAAAAATACAGCGTTTGCAATATCTATTGTGGAGCCAATTTCTCCAAGAGGAATTTGATTTCTAATATCTTCGAATTCTTCTAATGTATATTGACTTACCATGTCAGTCATGATAATTCCTGGAGCAATTGCATTTACAGTTATGCCGGATGGTCCAATTTCTTTAGCCAATGCTTTGGTAAATCCAATTACAGCTGCTTTTGATGCAGAGTAGGCAACTTCACATGAAGCACCAACCATTCCCCAAATGGAGGAAATATTGATGATTTTTCCACAATGTTTTTTAAGCATTTGCGGCAACACAATTTGAGTACAGTTAAAAACACCATTCATATTTACATTAAATACATCTTGCCATTCTTCAACTGTGATATCTTGCAAAAGACCAGTACAACCTGTTCCAGCGTTGTTGATTAAAATGTCGATTTCACCAAAAATGGAATTGGTATAGTCAATCATAGCTTGAACTTCTTTTCTATTAGTTACATCTGCTTTAAATATTTTTATATTTTTAAATTCATTTTCAATCTTTTGAGCTGCCTCTAAGGATTTATTATAGTTGAGAATGACGTTATAACCATTTTTAGCAAATTTTTCTACGATTGCTTTTCCAATCCCACGAGAGCCACCTGTGACTAGTACTGTTTTCATTCTATCATTCCTTCTTTCATTATATTAGAACATTCTATAAAAATGATAAATCTCCTTGAGATAAAAAAAGATGAATGTTGAGAATCACTTTTCTCATCACTCATCTCACATTGCACAATTGTATTTATTGATTTTCTGCTTTTGCAGTTTTCTTTTTCCATTGTCCTTTGAAAAGCCTTGGCAAGTATGTAATAACCTTATAAAAAGTAAGCTTAATTTTCTTGGCTACTAAATAAGATTTCTTCAATCTTGGAACATCTATATCAGTTGGCTCTACTTTAGCTATTGTTATTTCTTCTTTGCAAATTTCAGAAGTATAATTCTTAGTTTCATTATTATCCCAATTATTTTTATCATCTCTAAAACAAAAATTGATACTATCTGAATTACATAAAGTAATGTCAGCCTCATAACATGTATCGTCTATTTTATCTAATTTTACTTCTTGTAAATTTTCCCATAGTAATCCAAAACCATAATGAACATATATTTCATTCGTATCTGGAGTTGCCAATATTCCTTTATATATAAGTTTGACTGTTCTTCCTTCAATTAGACTAGCTGTATCAAAATACACTGTACGTTCGTTAGGCATAATACTCACTCCTTAATTTTATCTTTTGCTTCTAGAAAAATTATATTATTTTATGTCAAAAACTGCAATAGTTTTTTTCTATTTTTTTCTTTTTTTGTTATTGCTACGTTTGCTATTGATTCTTTTATTGAAATAAGTATCTATTGTTTGAAGAGCAGAGTCTTTAATTATTAACGAACCATATTCATTTATTTTAGCCTCTACAATATATGGTGAAGAACAAATAGCTGCATATTCTAAAATACTATTATAAGGCATCATGGCAGTTTTTAAATAATATTTATGATTCATTGAATATAATGAATTATTTGCTAAAACAGAGGTATCTATTATTTTGACAAATTCACAAACATCATCAAAGCTATCAAATTGATAAATGTTATTTTGGGATTTAAGTGATGTTGTTTTTCTCTTTAATTTAATGCTTTTTCTTTTGGTTAAAGTACGATTTGTATTATATGGTTTCTCGCTTGTTTTAGTAACAATTAAGGTGAAATTGCCTGAACCTGTAGTAGTTGCTTCAACATATATCATAGAATTATCTACATTAAAGCCACATTCTTTTTCTGCCTCATTTAAAATATCCCAAAATAAATCTTGAGTTTCGGGGGTGTTATGCATAAATGAATATAAATCTATATTTTTTTCAGCTAAATCGTCAATGTTAAAAGTAATTTTTATTTTATTTTCATTTAATTTTTCAATTTTCATTAATTTGACCTCCTTTCAATTCGCTTAATTCTATTATACAGCTCAAATTTTCATAAATAAATGCTAATTATTTGGCATTTATAGATGGTAATTCCAAACCACTAAAAAGTAAGTTTAATACTAGTATATGCATAGAAGCTTTTTTTGTAAGTTGTACATTACAAGAGGAATTATATGGATAAATATACATATTGTCAAATAATTTCAAAAAAATAACATCTAAATTTTTGTATTAAAAATTAGAAAATGCATATATTAAGATTAAACATAGTAAAAATATACATGATGGAGGGGATTACATGAAGACATTAGATGCTATAGTTTTAACATTAGTTATTATAGGTGCTATCAATTGGGGCTTAATTGGATTCTTCAATTTTAACTTAGTTGATACTTTATTTGGTAGCATGGCATGGCTTGAAAGAACTATTTACGCTATAGTTGGTGTTGCCGGTATCTATTCAATAATGTTTTATGGCAGAGATAGAGTAAGAGACTAAATGAAAAAAGCAAGATTGATGTTTTGGACGTTTATAAAATAATAAACGTCCAAAAATATTTTTAATAGTCATTTTTAAGCTATATTAGTTCTCTTGCCTTTTAGGATATCTTTATATATAATTGAGAAAGTGGAGGTAGAATATGGTTTTAAATAGTGAATTGGGTCAAGTGAAAAAAGAAAATGTAGAATATTTATATTATAAAAAATTATACGAACTTGGAGTTATAAATGCATTTTCTTTAAAAGGATTAAATTTTAGAAATAGGGAAGATTTACATATTGATTATAAAGTTTTGTTAAATGCATTAAAAATAGAATATAAATGTTTATTGAAGCCGCTAGCAAAACACACGGATAATATTTTGGTCATCAACAAAAAAATAAATGAAAATACCGCGGATATTAATATGGATTATTTAGACGGGGTAGACGGAGTCATTACAAATAAAAAAAACATTGCACTTGCTACAACCAGTGCAGATTGCTTGTGTGTTATTCTATATGATCCAATAAAAAAAGTGATTGCAAATGTACACTCAGGTTGGAGAGGATCTTTTCAAAAAATATGTAAAAAGACTATTTTAAAAATGAAACAAGAATTTCATTGTTGCCCACAAGATATATTAGCCTTTTTGATGCCAGCAATAAGGCAATGCCATTTTGAAGTGGATGATGATGTAATGCTAGAATGTAAGAAAATATTTGAATACACGGGAAGATTAGATGAAATTATAAAGATAGGTAGGAAAATTGATAATGTTCAAAAATATAATATAGATAATATTTTAATAAATAAAATATTACTTGAAGAAGAAGGAGTTTTAGGAAAAAATATATATGATTCAGACCTGTGTAGTGTTTGCAATAGTAATAAAATGCATTCTAGAAGAGCGGACGGAGAGAATTTTGGAATTTCAACAACAATAGCAATGATGGTGTAAGAGAATAGAAATAATAGAAGGAGAAAATATATGGTAAATTTAGGAAATCACTGGGATGTTATTTTACAAGATGAATTTAAAAAAGAGTATTACTTAAAAATAAGAGAATTTTTGAAGTATGAATATTCTCATTATAGAGTTTTTCCCAATATGAATGATATATTTAATAGCTTAAAATTATCGGATTTTGATGATATTAAAGTTGTTATAATAGGGCAAGATCCTTATCATGAGATTGGTCAAGCGCATGGGCTTGCTTTTTCGGTTCAACCGGGAGTAATTATACCTCCATCACTTCGAAATATATATAAGGAATTGCATGATGACTTGGGATGCTACATACCTAATAATGGTTTCCTTGAAAAATGGGCAAAGCAAGGTGTTCTTTTGTTGAATAATGTTTTAACTGTTAGAGAGGGACAAGCTAATTCACACAAAGATTGCGGATGGGAAATGTTTACAGATAGTGTAATTAGAGAACTTAACAAACGTGAAAAGCCGATTGTATACATGTTTTGGGGGGCTTGCGCAGCCAAAAAAGAACAATTAGTTACAAATCCAAATCATTACATATTGAAAAGTGTTCATCCTAGTCCGCTTTCTGCTAATAGAGGTTTTTTTGGATGTAAACATTTTTCTAAGGCAAATGAAATATTAATAAATAATGATTTATCACCTATCGATTGGCAAATTGAGAATATCTAAAATAAGTATTTTTTGTAAAATATTGTTGTACTTTATGTTAAGCTATGTTATAATTATAAGTAGTAGTAATTTGATGAAAGGTGATGAAAATGAATCAGATTTTGTATTCAAAAAAATCCAATAAAAAACCTGTAATAATAGTGATAGCACTAGTTTTAGTACTAATCGCTATTGTTGTTTGTTTTGGATTTGGTGTTGCAAATAAATTTAACGATAAAATATTGAAGGGTGTTATCGTTGCAAATGTAGATGTTTCTAACAAGACAAGAGAAGAGGCAATTGAAGCGATAAGCAAATTATATAGTGAGTCTAATAGAGAGAAAAAAATTGTTTTAAAATATGAAGATACAGAAGTTACAGTTTCTACCTCTGATATTGGCTATGGTTATACATCTCCAGAAGAATTAGCACAAGAAGCTTATGATTATGGAAGAGATGGAAATATTTTAGAAAATAATTTTACAGTACTAAATAGTTATTTTAACGCTGAAAAAATAATTGAAAAACGAGAAGAATTAGATATTGAAAAACTTGAATATGCAGTAAATTCAATACTTAGTGGTGATAGTGCTTTTTCTCAGGATGATAGTTATGTTGTATCAGGAGATAAGCTTATTATTACTAAAGGAGTAGAAGGAAGAAAAATAGATTTTGATAAATTGTCAGAAGATATTCTAGTAGCTTTAGCAAATAGAGATATTGGTGTTGAAATACCGGTAATAGTATCAGAACCAGAACCAATTGATATGGACGAAATGTATGCAGAAGTACATAAAGAAGCACTAAATGCTACGTATAAAGAAGGAAGTAATTTTGAAATTATTAAAGAAGAAAATGGTATAGATTTTGATTTAGAAGACGCTAAGAATAAGTACTATTCAATGAATGCTGGTGAAAGCGTAGAAATTAATTTAATTATTACTGAACCAAAAATAAAAATCGGCGATTTAGGTGACATTTTGTTTGAATCATTAATTGCTACCTATACATCTAAATATGATACTACGGACACAGCTAGAGTTACCAATTTAGAAATTGCAGCTAATAAATGTAATAATACTGTTTTGTATCCAGATGATGAGTTTTCTTTTAATGAAGCTTTGGGACATAGAACAACTGACAATGGATATCAAACAAGTAATTCTTATGCAAATGGCAAAATCGTACAAACTGTAGGTGGGGGAATTTGCCAAGTTTCATCTACGCTTTATAATGCGGTACTTAGAGCAGACCTTACAGTTACTTCTAGAACAGCACATGGAATGTATGTTAAATATGTGCCACAAAGCACAGATGCAACAGTTGTAGATAATTCAATTGATTTTAAGTTTAAGAATAATAGAAAATATCCAGTTAAAATAACTACTACATGTGAAAATGGGGTTTGCACAGCTAGTATTTATGGATACAATGAAATAGACGCCCCTACCATTGAAATTGATGTTAAGATACTTGAAACTACATCTTATGCAAAACAAACACAAGAGGATTCATCAATGCAAAAAGGAGCTACTCAAGTGGTTCAGGAAGGCATTGAAGGATACGTATCTGAAGCTTATAAAGTTTATTATAAAGATGGTAAGGAAATATCAAGAAAACTAATTTCAAAAGATACATATGCACCAGTTACTGAAATAACCAAAGTAGGTACTTCAGGTAATGTAGATGGAAATAACAAAAACAATAACAACACTAATAATAGTAATAATAATGGATCATCAAACGAGACGGCTTCTAAGCACAAGTTTGTTGCTTCAAGCAGATGGACAAGTAATGCAACACAACATTGGCACGTTTGTGCATATAAAGGCTGTACAATAGGTCATATATCAAGCAAGGCAAATCACACTTATTCAAATTGGAAAGCTAATGGAGCTTCTACACATATTAGAACTTGTATTTGCGGAAGAACTGAAGAAGTTGCGCATAATTTTGGTAGTTGGCAAAGAGCTGGAGAAAATAAAATAGTGAGAGTATGTTCAGAATGCAATTATGCAGAAACTAAAGTTTACACACCAGATCCAAATTTACCAGTTGGTTGGGATTCACCTGAGAATCCATATGCTAACCCAAATAATAATTCAAATAATAACTCAAACAATAATTCAAATACTGGAAACAACAGTGGATTACCGAGTGGATGGGATAATCCATCAAGTGGTTATTAATAAAAATAAGGCACTAACAAGAGTTAGTGCTTTTTTTTATACAATAGGAAAGTTATAGAAATTTGTGCATGTAGCTTGCAAATAGCAAGCGTTGCAAGCAAAAATTATTACATAAATTCTTTCCTATTATTCTTGCTTTCACTACAAGCCGGCTCCTGACCGTCTTGTAGCTCGGTCGCTCCTTTTCTCATCCTCCCGTTAGCATTCGAAAAAAATAGTTGTAACTGAAGTCACAACTATTTTTCTTTTGGCTGGGGTGGTAGGATTCGAACCTACGAACTGATCGGGTCAGAGCCGATTGCCTTACCACTTGGCGACACCCCAATTTGTTAATATATATAATATTCTCATGAAATCAACAATATTCAAAGCAAAAATATAATACCAAAAAGTATCAAATAATGCAATACTTTTTGGCATCTATTTAAAATTGTATCTTTGGAACCTCTTTTGCTTCGTCTGCAATTGTAAATAATTGACTCTCTTGGAAATGAAACATATTAGCAATTAAACTATTTGGAAATGTAGCAATTGAATTATTATAAATTGTAACTGCATCATTATATAGATGTCTTGCATAGGATATGCTATCTTCTGTATTGCTTAATTCAGATTGTAATTGCAAGAAATTCGTATCTGCTTTTAATTCAGGATAATTTTCTACGACAGCCAAAAGACTTTTCAAAGTATTTGTTAATGTATTTTCTGCAACTATTTTATCATTTGTTGAGGAAGCGTTAATGTAAGAAGTTCTAGCTTTTGTTATTTTCTCTAACAAATCACTTTCGTGAGAGGCATAATCTTTCACTGTTTCAACTAAATTTGGAATCAAATCAAATCTTCTTTGAAGAACGGTATCGATTTGTGCAAAAGCATTTTTGACTTTATTCCTATTTTTAATTAATGTGTTATATATTGCAATTCCCCATATGATGAATAAAACTATAATTGCTACTAAAACTATCCATAGACCCATGATTAATGCTCCTTTCAATTAGTATAACTAAATTGTAACGCTAATTTTAAATTTTTTCAATTTCTTTTTTTATATATTTAGATGTCATAGCAGATAATACGCCTGAATAATTCATATTAAAATCTACAATATCTCCAACTTTGTAAAATTTTTTGCAATCTGTTACATCCAAAATGATATGGTCACTACTACCATAAATTATTTGGATTTCGTCATCAACTGGTTTTATTGCGTCAATTTTTATGTCTTGTCGTCCCAAATTAATGATTGCTCTTTTACGTATTCCTTTATCTTCAAAATTAACGTGCTCTCCAAAAGAATTTGACATTCCACTTATGCCCCAAGGTTTTGAAGGCTTTTCTTTTAATTCTATTATTTGGGCTTTTAAAATAAAATTATGATGATTTAACTCTGCTATATCTTCTTCTATGCAAGGAACTCTTCCAAAGAAAACTGCTTCTCCCATTCTTAAGTTATTAATGATTGATGGTAATTCTGAATTTTTCATCATATGATAAGAACTAGAATTTCCTCCTGAGATTACTTTGAATTTGACATGAAATTCGTTTTCTAACTCTATAACAGTAGAGGCTAAATCGTTCATATTATCTTTACTTGGCATAATTTCGCCATAGCAACTTAAGTTTACTCCAATTCCATATACTTCAATATTTTTTAGTTCAAAGCATTTTCTTAAAATCAATTTAAGTTCGTATTTTAAACAGCCTTCGCGTAAATCACCAAGTTCGTACATTAGAATTATCTTATGTTTTTTCCCTTGTTTTGCAGCTTCTTTATTTAATGCCTCTATTGTGCATAATTCACTATTAAAACTTGCATCGGCATATTTAATAATATAAGGAATTTCGGAGAAAGCCGGCAATCGAATTAACCATTTTTCAACATTTAAATCTTTATAACTAATTAAATTTTCAATTCGTGAGTCACATATACAATCTGCTCCATTTTGAATTAAAGCAGATACTATTTCTTTATTATCGGAAAGTAGTTTTGTAACAAGTGAAAGAGTGATATTATTTCTTTTACATAATGCTTTTATATATTTCATGTTTTCAATGATAGAATTTAAATGAATTACTATTTTTGGATACATCATTCATCTTCCTTTATTAAGATATTTTATAGCTGGTGATACAGTGTTAAAGCATTTTATTAGAACTATCTACAATATCTAGTCCAACTATGAAAGCTTTTTTATCATTATATTACATAAAAAAGGAATGTCAAGTGAATGAAGAGGGGGGATACCTTGTTAAATTTCAATAGTTGAAATTTAATAAAAAATGTTGATTATTGGCGAAGCTTAGTATATGATAAAAATGATTAGTACTACGGATAAAGGGGTTTATGGATTATGTATTTGAAAAGACTAGAAATACAAGGATTTAAATCATTCGCAGATAAAACATTACTTGAATTTAAGCCAGGTATTACGGCTGTAATTGGACCCAATGGTAGTGGAAAGAGTAATGTTTCTGATGCAATTAGATGGGTGCTTGGAGAGCAAAGCGTCAAAGCACTTAGAGGTTCTAAATTGGAAGATGTCATTTTTTCGGGGACGCAAGCAAGAAAGTCTGTAAGTTTTGCAGAAGTTGATATGACAATAGATAATAGTGATGGAAAACTACCTGTAGATTATTCAGAAGTTACAGTTACTCGTAGAGTTTATAGAAATGGAGAAAGTGAATTTTTTATCAATAAGAATCAATGTAGACTAAAGGATATCGTTGAGCTTTTTATGGATACTGGTATTGGTAGAGATGGTTACTCTATTATTGGTCAAGGTCGTATTGACGAAATACTTAGTACTAAATCTGAAGAAAGAAGGCATATTTTTGAAGAGGCTGCAGGTATTGTAAAGTATCGAACTAGAAAAGAAGAGGCAGAGAAAAAACTAGAAAATACAAAGCAAAATTTAGTAAGAATCAATGATATAGTCTCTGAAATTGAAAACCAGCTAGGCCCTTTAGAAACACAGGCAGACAAAGCGAAAATATTCTTAGAACTTAGAGATAGATTAAAATATTTAGAAATTGGTTTATTTATTAATAATATAGAGAAAAGTAAGGAAAAATTAAGTGAAGTAATTAAGCAGATGGAAGAAATTGCTGGTCAAATAACAGATGAAGAGGAAAAATTAACTTCAATTCAATCTCAAAAAGAAGAGCTTAGAATTATCTTAGAAAATTTATATGACAAGATAAATGATAGCCAAAATACCATGTTTGAGAAGCAAAACAAAATTGAAAAACAAAAAGCAGATAGTGGAATATATAAAGAAAGAATTATTCATAATACAGAAAAGTATGAAACATACGCAGAAGATATTGAAAAAAGTGAGCAAAGAAAAAAGGAATTAGAAAAAGATAAAGAAGATAGAAACACAAAAAAGTCAAGACTTTCTGCGGATAAAGAAAAGTTTCAAAAAGAATTAGATGAAAAAGAAGCTGAGTTTAATAAGCTTTCTGAAAGTTTAACAAATGAGCAAAAAAAGATTGAAGAAAAAAAGAAAAAAATCATGGATAATATCGATTTGAAATTCGAAAAAATGGAAGTGCTGAGAGATTTAACAGCAAATGTGGAGGCAAGTACTAGAAGAGTTAAACAAATCGATGAAGAAATTAGCGATAATATTCATAGTTTAGATAAAGAAAAAATGGCTAAAGAAGATGAAGCTAAAGAATTAAATGAAGTTTCTTCTGAGAGAAATAAATTACTTAAGAGTTTAGAAGAATTAACAAAAATAAAAAATGAATGTAATGATAAAATTTTAGCTTACGAAAATGACATTAGAAGATTAGCAGATGAGAGAAACAATAAAGAATCAAGATATAAATTCTTGGTTGAAATAGAAAATGAGTTTGAAGGATATGCTAGAGCGGTTAAAGAGGTGCTTTCGAAGTGTCACAAAGATTCTAATTTTGGGAAAAATATTTATGGGGCTGTGGCAAGTTTAATAAAAGTTCCTGCTAAGTATGAAACCGCAATTGAGATGACACTTGGAGGTTCTCTTCAAAATATTGTTACTGAAACAGAATATGATGCCAAAAGAGCAATTGATTATTTAAAGACGAACAATTTAGGAAGAGCTTCATTTTTACCGATAGCTTCTGTAAAGCCAATGATTTTAAATGAAAATATGAAAGGGATTGATGGAGTACTTGGAATTGCAGCAGATTTGGTTGAATTTGATAAGAAGTATGATAATGTAGTAAAAAGTTTGCTTGGAAGAACAGTAATTGTAGACAATAATGATGTGGCTATTATGCTAGCAAAGAAATTTAAATATTCTTTTAGAATAGTAACATTAGATGGTGATGTTATTAACCAATCTGGACAAATGACTGGTGGTAGTGTGACCAAAAAAACAACGAGCTTACTTAGCCGTTCTAGAGAAATAGAAGAACTAAAACAACTTGTAGAAGAACTAAAAGCAAAACATGAAAAAACGATTCAAGAATTAAAAGATTATAAGGAAAGTGTTGAACTTTCGCTTGCAAGTTTTGATGAAACAAATAATAGATTAGGAATTGTGCAAATATCTTTTGCAACCGAGACAGCTAAGATGAATGAGATAGACAACAATATTGATAGATTTAATAAAAAACTTACTTTACTTCGTGGGGAAAAGGAGAATTTATCAGAAACGATTAAAACAGGAAATGACGATATTGATGCTATTAATCAAGCCATAAAGAACATGGACAATGAAAATGAAGAGTTGCAAATGGAAGTAGATAGTTTTGCTAAATTAAATAGTGAGCAACAAAAGAAGATAGACGATTTAAATTCAGATATTGTGGATTTAAAGATTTCGGTTTCATCATTTGATGAAAGTGCATTGTCGATTGATGAAATGTTGGCAATGCTTGATCAGGAAATTAATAACTGTGTGGAAAATGTTGAAAACAAAACCAAAGAAAGAGAAAGATTGTTAATAGAAAATGATGAAATGAAAGTTAAAATTGACGAGATAAAATCTGAAATTCAAGTGGAAGAAGCCGAAATTTTAGAACTAGAAACGATGATAAATGATTTAAAAAGACAAAGAGAAGAAAAGAATAGTGAATCTTTAGCTATTGATGAAAAAGTTGAAAATCAATTTAAAACATTAGATATTTTAAAAGAACAAACAAGTAAGATGGATATTAGAAAAGCAAAATTAGATTCAGATATCGAAACAATACAAAATAAAATGTGGGAAGAGTATGAAACCACACCAAATAATGCTACGAATTACGCAACAGTTGAGCCTGGTACTGCAAAGGAAGTTGAAAAAATTAAAAATGACATCAAGAAACTTGGCACAATCAATGTCAATGCAATTGAAGAATATAAAACGTTAAAAGATAGATTTGAATTCTTAACTGTGCAAAAAGAAGACTTGGAAAGTTCTGAAAAATCACTAAATAAGATTATTCAAGAAATGGTAGAAATCATGAAAATTCAGTTTTCAAATCAATTTGCAAAAATAAATCAGAATTTTAGTGAAGTATTTAAAGAACTTTTTGGTGGGGGATATGCAACGCTAAAACTTTCAGATGAATCTAATGTGCTCGAAAGTGGTATTGAGATTGAAGTGCAACCACCAGGAAAAAAACTTCAAAATATGATGTTGCTTTCCGGAGGAGAGAGAGCATTAACAGCGATTGCATTACTATTTGCAATATTAAAACTTAGTCCATCACCATTTTGCATTTTAGACGAGATTGAGGCAGCACTTGATGATGTAAATGTTTTTAGATATGCAGATTATTTAAAAAAGTTTTCAGAGAAAACGCAATTCTTAGTAATTACACATAGAAAAGGTACAATGGAAGCTGCAAACACTCTTTATGGAGTAACAATGCAGGAACATGGTATATCAAATCTATTTTCAATGCAATTAGAAAAATGAGTGATTGATAGTAAATAGGTTCTATCTCTATATGATTTTTAATTTGTAATTTTTTGTAAGAAACTTTTCAAGTACAAGTGTATTTTATGACAATAAATTCGAATATAATAATGTATAATGCTTGTACAAGAAAAGTGTGAGGTGTAAGTTAAGGTGTATCAAGAAGTAAGAAAAGAAAAGAAAGTGAACGTAAAAAAATTTTTTGAATTAAAGAGTATTATCGTTTATATATTGTCTATCCTTGTGGGAGTAGCTAAGTTACCTTCAGGTGCAACACCATTTGGCTTAGCTTTGCTTGGAGCTTTTGCTGATACAGGCTTCCCACTTATTATACCACTTGTATTGATAGGCATAACAACAGGTATTGCGTTTGGGGGGACATGCCTTTTAAAATTTATCATTTCATCACTTATTTTTGTAGCGATGAAATCATTTATAAAAGGAAATACCAAAATAGGAAATGCGGCAAAAATATTATTTGCTACAGCCATATCTGAAACGATAATACTGATGCTGTCAGAAACTTTAATATATGATGCTGTTATGGCAGCATTTATGAGTACAACAACTGCAATTTTTTATTTGATTTTTTCGGAAGGGCTACCAATTATCATAGATTATGACAAGCAAAAAATAACATCACACGAAACGTTAATGGCATCTGGAATTTTGATAACTGTTATGGTAAGTTGTCTAGGAAATTTTAGCATTTTAAATTTATCAATTAGAAATATAATTTGTGTTTTCATTGTATTGTATTTAGGATGGAGAAGAGGGGCGCCTTGTGGAATTATTTCTGGAGTGTCAGTTTCTCTAGTACTTGGAATTATGGGTTATGCAAGTGCAAGTACAGTTGCAACATATGCTATATGCGGACTTTTATCTGGTATATTGTCTCGCTATGGGAAAATTGGTGCAGTGATTGGATTTGTACTTGGAAATGCAGTTTGGGTATTTTATATTAACGCTTCGACAGAAATAATTATTCCAATTGGAGAAATTATTGTGGCATCAGTTGTCTTATTTTTCTTGCCAAAACGAGTTACTAATTTTATAGACAATATGTTTGATTACGAAAACACATTAGAGGGAAAGGAGCCTGCTGCATTACTTGCAGAAAGCACTATTTTTAAATTGAAATCTGTCTCGGAAGTTGCGAAAGACATGGCGTCGAATGTTGAAAAAGAAGAAAAAATTTCGAATGATGAGATTAGTGGTTTTATTAAGAATGTTAAAAATAATGCTTGTGTAAAATGTGTTAAGTATAATCAATGCTGGGAAAAAAATTATCATACGATTTATGAAAGTATATTTAATTCAATTGAAATTTTAAAAAGCAAAAATGAATTAGAAGAAAAAGATATAGAAATCAATATTTGTGAAAACAAAGCGGGACTAATTCATGCTTTAAAGAGTGCTTATGAATTATTTAAGCTAGATAATGAATGGAAAAATAAAGTAAAGGAAGATAAAAAATTAGTTGCAAAACAATTAAGAGGGGTATCTCAGGCAATAGATACAGTACAAGAAGGAATCAAAAAGGAACAATCAGCATCAGAAGTGGTACTCTTAGGAACAGGTTATAAACTTGATTTTGCTAAAAAAAGTTTAGCAAAGGGGAAAGGTCTAATTTCAGGAGATAGTATTATATACGTAAAACTAAAAAATGGGAAAATACTTTTAGGGCTGAGTGATGGAATGGGTTCTGGAGAATCTGCAGCTAAAAGTAGTAAAAAAGTATTAGAGCTTTTAGAAAAGTATTTAAATACAGGATTAGATAAAAATGTCGCTCTTGATTTAATTAATTCATATATGATGGTAGGCGATAATAAAGAAACATATTCAACTCTAGATGCAATGTTGTTTGATGAAAATACTGGTGATATAGAAATGATTAAGTTTGGTGCTTGTCCGACGTATATTTTAAAAGATGGTAATGTCAAAGTTGTTTCTTCAAAATCATTGCCTGTTGGAGCAACAATTAACGTAAATGTTGAAACTTATCTAGATAAACTGGAAAGAGGAACACTAATTGTAATGGCATCTGATGGAATTTTAGAAGCAAATACACTTAAAGAAAAATGGATTAAAGATTTGCTAGAATCAATTACAGCAGATAATGTGCAAAGAATAGCTGACATCATTATACAAGAAGCAGTAGATAATAATTTAGGAGTTGCAAGAGATGATATGAGCGTGATAGTTGCTAAAATATGCTAATTTATGAATAATAGAAGAGTCCTGAAAAGAAAAATATTCACATTACATTTTTCTTTTCAGGACTCTTTTGTTAATAAAACACTAAACGGAATCATCTTTGCGAAGTACATAGTGTATTTTCAAATCATTTTCAATTTGCTCGCGTTTTTCTTTCATAACTAAGATAAAAGCATCAGCGATTATCGGATCAAATTGAGTTCCCTTTCCGTTTTCAATTTCATCTAAGGCTTTTATTAAAGTAAATCTAGGTCTATAGCTTCTATCTGATGTCATTGCATCAAAAGAATCTGCCACAGCAACAATTCGAGCCATATAAGGTATCTCTTCTCCAACTAATTTCTCAGGATATCCTTTTCCATCATATCTCTCATGATGATGTTTCACAATAGGAATTAAATTATCAAATATTTTTGCTGGCTTTAGTATATGAGCTCCAATCGATGGATGATTTTTAATATCATCATATTCGTCTGGTGAAAGCGGGCCAGCTTTTTTCAATACAGAATCAGGGATTCCTATTTTTCCAATATCATGGAATAAGGCACCTTCATATAACGTTTCCAAATCTTCTTCAGACATGCCTAATTTTTCACCAATTAATTTCGAATAGTAAGCAACTCTATCTGAGTGCCCAGCAGTATAAGAATCTTTAGCATCAACAGCTACTCTCAAAGATTCTATTGTTCCATGATAAGCTTCTTTAAGTGATGTATACGCATCTGAAAGTTTTTGATTTATCTCTGAAATAATTCTCATTTGCTCAACCGATTTAAGCCCAGATTCAATTAGTAATAAAATCTGATCAAACTTATCTGATTTTTCACAATATCCTTGAATGTCTAGTCTTTTAATTGTCTCAAGTGGTGGAGCTAGGTCTTTGTGACCAGTAAGTAACAAGATATAGAGGTCTTTATTGAATTTTCTAATTTCTTCAACCACTTGATCTCCATGAATAGGATTCATCAAAAAATCTAGAATTAGCAAATCAAAGTGTTCATTTTTTAAAGTTTCAACTGCCTCCATGGGATTAGTTATCCCTGTAACATAATATTTATTTAAAAAAATGGTAAGTGAATCGATGATGCCTTGTTCATCATCAACTACTAATATTTTATAATCTTCTTTTTGAACAGCGTCACGAATTCTCATAAAACGACCTCCTCTATATGATGATTATATAAAATAAAGGAAAAATTTTCAACAAAATGTGATTAAATAAATAGCGAATTGTAAATAATTTAGTTATAAAAATAGTTTTACTAAACGTAAATATTGAAAATTAGTATAAAGATAATATACATTGTGAGAGGAGAAATGAGATGTATAGGTATCAACCTTTGGAAAAAAGAAATAAAAAAATAAATTGGCTATTTTTAATGATTACTTTTTTTGTTGCACTAGGAGGTTCATATTTTGCACAAATATATTTAAATGATATATGGGGGATGGAAAATTCAAATGAAGTAGAAAAATTATCTTATCAAGGAACCCAAAATAATGTAGAGGTTTTATCACTTAAACAAGACGAAAATATTATTGAAGAAGCAATGAAAAGTATTGTAGGAATTAGTAAATTACAAGCAAATGAAGAAAGTTTATTTGATGTAGCTTTGAGTAAAAAATGGGGATTGCGGTACAGGGATAATCGTATCAGAAAATGGTTATATTTTAACAAATCAACATTTATCGGGAAATGTGGGGACGCGTTTGATTGTGAACTTAGATAATGGAGAATCTGTTCAGGGAAAAGTGATGTGGACACAAGATGATATTGATATTGCAATTATAAAAATAGATGCCAAAAATTTGACGGTTGCCAAGTTGGGAGATTCAGATAATTTAAAAATCGGAAATGACGTTTGGGCAATTGGTAATCCTCTTGGTGTTGAGTTTCAAAGAACAACGACAAAGGGAATTATTAGTGGAGTTAACAGGACACTTACTTTTGAAGAAAACGGAAAGAAAATTTTTATGGAGGATTTAATTCAAACAGATGCTAGTATTAATTCTGGAAATAGTGGAGGTCCACTGATTAATGAAAATGGAGAAGTCATTGGAATTAATACCGTTAAAATTACAACTGCAGAGGGAATAGGATTTGCCGTGCCAATCAATATTGTGAAACCAATCATAGAGTCATTTATAGAAAAAAATTCATTTATTGAGGTAAATCTAGGAATATATGCATATGATAAAGAGATTGTAAAATATGTCAATTCAAAAATTACAATTGATAATGGAATTTATGTCACAAATGTAAATAGAGGAAGTAATGCAGAAAAAGCTGGAATTAAAGTAGGTGACATTATTATGAGCATTGATGGAATTGAAACAAATAAAATGATAGATTTAAGAAAGTATATCTATACCAAAAAGAAAGGGGATGTGGTGAGTTTAGTAGTTAATAGGAGAAACAAAATAGAAAATATAAAAATAGAACTATAATTATATTATTATAAAATATAAAAAACAGTATTTCATATTAATGTATGGTGTTAAATAAAAAGGCTTGTGAAGTGACATAACTTGTGATATAATTCTCAAGCGGATAGAAAAGACAAGGAGGCAAAATGATGAATATCATTTTTGCAGATGCGCGGTCTCATGATAATGGGATAGATTTTATTGTTAGAAATAAAAATGTTATCATAAGAGCTATGAGAAAGCAAAATGGTGAAGTTGTTATAATGAAAGATGAAAAAATTGCATTAAATACAATACCACTTTCCATTAAAGAAAAGATAGAAATTTTTATTGGAGCAGTTTTTATTTTCTTTGATTTATAGCGTTTGCACTAGTTGGCAAGCTCAAATTTTAAGCTTTTTGATGGCATTTTGGATCATCACTTTAGGACATTACTATGTTAATTCAAAAAATCCTAAAAATGCAAGAACTTATAGATATCACGCTGCAGAACATAAAGCTTTAAATTATTTTGACAAATATCATAAGGCAACCAACGATTGTGATGAATTAATGAAAATGTCTTCTATATCTTTTCGGTGTGGCTCTACACTTATAGCGGTGGTACTTGTTTTTATTACACTAATTGTGTTAGGAATAGTATTTATTCCTTTTTTATCATTAAAATTCATTTGGTGTATAGTTTGTGTACCAATAACCTTCTTTCTATGGGGAAAGGGAAAATGTGATTTTTTACAAAAAATGGTTATAAAAAATCCTAGTCGGGAGGAAGTGGAAGTTGCCACTTGTGGCCTTTGGGAGTATGCGAAAGAAATAGAATAATTATTTTTTCATATTTATAAAAAAACAAAAGTCACTGGCAATGCCAGCGACTTTTGTTTTGGTGCACCCGAAGGGATTCGAACCCCCAACCTTTCGGTTCGTAGCCGAATGCTCTATCCAGTTAAGCTACGGGTACAAAAACAATTATAATTATATAGGATTTTAGAAAAAAATCAAGTATATCTTGAAAAATAAATTATAAAGTAATATAATTGAACACAGTTGATGCATCCGTAGCTCAGTTGGATAGAGCGCTCCCCTCCTAAGGGAGAGGCCGGGGGTTCAATTCCCTTCGGGTGCACCAAACTTTTTTAATCTTGAAAGGCGAGAGTAGCAAGTATTTGCATAAATAGCATAAACATTTCTCACTTTTATACTTTTTCAAATTCTATGTATTTTTCGTCGAGTTTTATAGTCATTTGACAAGTCTCAATTCTATGTATATAATTAGCCTAAAAGTAGGTTATTACTAGCAAAGCATTCACTTTTTACATAAATGTAATGAGTGATATTTTTGTAATAAAAGGAGTATACATATGGAATGGAACTTATATTATATTTAACTAATAACTGTAATATGAAATGTAAATACTGCTATGAAAACAATTATAAAGGTAATAAAGCTATTGATTTAAAAATAATTAAAAGTTTATTACAAAAAGAAATAAAGTCACAAGATAAAATATCTAAGATTACTTTTTTGGAGGAGAACCATTACTTCAAAAATCATTAATCTATGATATGGCAAATTATGGAAATGAGTTAACTAAAAAGTTTAAACATAAATTCGTTTATTCTCTAACAACTAATGCCACATTAGTCGACGATGCGTTTATAAAATTTTGCAAGAAGAATAAGATTGCTGTTATTTTAAGCATTGATGGAAAAGAAAGTGTTCATGATTTAAACAGACTAACAAATGATAATACAAAAAGTTTTAATCTAATTATAGATAATATCAAGAAGTGTATTAAAAGCAAAGTCAGTTGTATGGCTGCTCCCGTAATATGTGTAAATAATGTAAATTATTTATCAGATACAGTTAGATACTTAATAGATATAGGATTTAAAAGAATTCAATATAAAAATGATTTTGTACCCAAAATATCAGTTGGTGATTTTCCAGTATTAGTAGTTGCTGAGTCATCAACAGTAAGAGGATGGAGAAATCTTCATAAAGGCTTAACAATTATATCATTACTATTAAATATTATATTTTCAATAGTATTTATTATAAGCGGAATTAAATACAAATTTAGGTTTGATGATGAGAAACATAAAAAAATAAACTTTATAGAATTATTTTAGTTATTGCTTATATATGTTCTATACTTTTATGCGGCTTAATTGTAATAGGAAATATACTTGATTATAATTATAATATTAGTGATATCTTGATAATAATTGCATTTATTTGTTCTATATGTTCGATTATTATTAATACAATAAAATATAAAAAATATAAACAAGAGAAATATAATAGTATTATACAATGGAGCTATGCGTCATTTTTAATTATTACTATCCCATTATTAGTTATTAGCTTGCAAAATTTACTGTAAAGTAGTGATTTTGCTGTAATACTACTATTTTTACAGTTTATTGATTGACATTTTATCAAGAACTTCGTATAATAAATATAGGAAATGACAATTCCACAAACGTGGTTTTGCCAAGTGTTGTGATAACTCACATCTACTCGCCAAAAGTACAGATGTGAGTTTTTATTATTTATGTAGTTGCTTATCAACCCAGTTCTTATGCAGAACTGCAGTCAAGGCAACATTTATTGTTAAAGATAGCATTAATGATATTATCAAAAATAGTATCACTTCAACCATAAACATCACCACCTTTCTACGATATTGCGTGTAGTTGGTGGCAAAACCACATCTGTTTATTATCATTTCCTATGTTTAGAAATATATCATATACTGTAAAACAAATCAACAAAAAAGCAAACAAAAATTTGCGTTTTTATATAATTTATTCCAAGAGTTTTTGCCCAGTTAGTTTTAATTTTTTGTCCAGAAAATTAAACTAATCTAAACTTATTTAAACCTATCTAAACTTAAATAAAAAATCGTATAGTAATTGAAATTTGTATCTATCTAAGTCTTTTTCTAAAGTAAACTATGTTAGAGAACTTTACTCTAAAGACTACATCTTTATCCATCCTAAGAAAATTGAAAATTTGTATAACCATATTTAGTTGAATTATTGCGTAATTAATAGTAAAATAATGCCTAATAAAAATGAAAAGTATTGCTTAATTAATTAAGACTCAAAATAAACTTCTTAGAAATAGTAGGTGAAATAATGGAAGCAAATGATAATTTTATGAAACAAGCATTAAGAGAGGCTACTAAAGCTTATCATAAAGAAGAAGTACCAATTGGAGCTGTTATTGTGAAGGACAATAAAATTATTGCTAGAGCACATAATTTAAGAGAAACCACTAAGCAAGCATGTAGTCATGCAGAGATACTTGCTATACAAAAAGCGTGTAAAAAAATGGATGCTTGGCGCTTAGAAGGGTGTAAGATGTATGTAACGCTTGAGCCATGTCCGATGTGCGCAGGAGCAATTATTAATGCGCGCATAGGCGAACTATATATTGGCGCTATGGATCCTAAAGGAGGAGCTGTTGGCTCAAAGCTGAATTTATTGATGGATTACAAATTTAACCACACGGTTAAAGTATATCAAAAAATATGCGAGAAAGAGTGCTCTGAGATACTAAAAAGTTTTTTTAAAGAATTAAGAAAGAAAAAACTTGACTAATTGGAAAATAGTTAGTATACTAATCATTAGTATACTAACTATTTCGAAAGGATGAATAACATGGAAAAAGAATTAGCAGAGTATTTAAGAATAATTACACAAGCATCTTATGGTAGGGTGGAGGAAAGACTTGAAAAATATGGCTTGGTAAAAGGACAAGCACATTTGCTAGTCTTAATTAGAGATAATGATGGATGTACCCAAAAGGATTTGGCAGAAATGCTTGGAGTGAAATATTCTTCTATGAGTGAAAGATTGAATAAATTAGAAACACTTGGATATGTTGAGAGAAGTATAGATGAATCAAATTCTAAATTTAAAAGAATTTATATTACTTCTACTGGAAAAATGGCAGCAGTACAATGTAGAAGAATTCAAAATGAATTTGAAGAAATAATGTATAAGGGATTTACTAAAAAAGATATAAAGCAACTTGAAATGTATTTAAATAAAATATGTGATAATATTAACAAATATCAATAAGATTACAAAAAACAATTTAAATAGCTAAAAAGGCGCGTAGCATAGAAATGTTTTTTCTAATATTCATTTCTATACCATGCGCCTTTTAAATGATAAATCAATATAGTTAGTTAACGAATTATACAAATATAAAAATACTATTTTATACTTGCATAAAAAACAAGTGACTTCAATTATTTGAAATCACTTGGGAATTACTATTTTTTAGCAGCTGTTTTTTTAGCGGCTACTTTTTTAGCTGGAGCTTTAGCTACTGCTTTTTTAGCTGGAGCTTTAGCTACTGCTTTTTTAGCAGCTGGTTTAGCAGCTACCTTTTTAGCTGGAGCTTTAGCTACTGCTTTTTTAGCAGCTGGTTTAGCAGCTACTTTTTTAGCTGGAGCTTTAGCTACTGCTTTTTTAGCAGCTGGTTTAGCAGCTACTTTTTTAGCTACTGCTTTTTTAGCAGCTGGTTTAGCAGCTACTTTTTTAGCTACTGCTTTCTTAGCAGCTGGTTTAGCAGCTACTTTTTTAGCTGGAGCTTTCTTTGCTACTGGCATTCAAATGCACCTCCTTCTTTTGTAAAACATATATAAAATGTAAAATGAATATCAAGCGTAAATCTTTATATATAAAATATATCGAACTTTGTAGTTTTTTGCAATAGGAAAGTCGAAAAAAAATAAAAAAATTAATAGTTAGTATACTAACTGTTAACAATAAAACAATCAAACGACGCTAAAATCAACACTTTGAAGAAATTGATAAAAGCGTTTCTTTTTATAAATTTTTTTATAAAATTTATATTTTTAGATTTAATATTTTTAAATTAATTCCAGTTTTTCTGAGGGAGAAAGTAACATTTAGAGACAACATTTTGGTTTTTCTTGCAAAATATGTACCTAAATAATAAACGATTTTAGACAAAAATATGTTGGAAAAGTATATATCTTCTTCTCGACTATCAATTTTTAAATAGACAAATAGTAATTCGCACAAAGTCCTTCTTCCTCATTGTGTAAAAAATTCTTAAAAATATTTTTCATTTTACTAGTAAAAAAATATATAATGTACTATAATAAGAAATAAAGGTGGTGAGTGTGATGCAATATGGCAAACTTCTTCTTGAAGAAAAAGGCAAATTGGTTAATTTAATGAATAAAAAGTTTATAAAACTTGATTTTTCAAAACTTACATCAATTGTTGAAAGCAATCTTGCTGAACCTCGCTGGATGGATTTATACATATTAATATATAAATCTGGACTTGCACCTGATATAAAAGCATATGATATTTTATTAAAAAAGTTATCGACGCCGATTTTGAAATTTAGTTTTAGTGATGGGGAAAAGTCATACATTTCAAATGCTACACTTCCTGCAATTGATCTTTATATGTGGTATTTAATTACTGGTGAAGCAACAAACTATTATGCTGAAGTACAATTTATGCCTAAGAAAGACTACATGAAAGAATTATTCAAATTTAATAAATTCTTTTCCGCAGGAATAACACTAAAAAACATTGATGAGAATAGGTTTAAAATTAATCCAACTGATTTTGAATTTGATAATATTGATGATGCAATCGTTTATTATAATAAATTTTTAGACGCATATGATGCTTATAGAAGTCTTAAACTTAGTAAGAATAATTTTATTCAAAACATTAATATGGCAATTATACACGGCAAAGATAAAAGAATGTTAGCTACCATTAGTAATATTTTGTCTTATTTCAATTTGACATTTGAATTAAAAGATAACTATATTACTTTAAAAGATTCAAAATTTAGAATAACTAGTGAAAAGGAAGCTGATAGATTTCAAGTGAAATTAATTGATGCTTATCAGTTCTTTAGAAATGTTGTTAATGCTGAAGACAAAAAGGATATTGTAAGTGAGATATATAATAGAAGATTATCAGCAAGCATTAGAAAGCAATTTGAAGAACATGTAAATGAGTATTTGCAAGTGAGTCAAAATCAAGAGTTAATTGATTGGATTATTACAATTTCAAAAGAAAGTAAGTACACACTAAAAATTACATTTGATGATCAAGGTGTATTTTATGTGGATAATAGTATAATTACCACACCAGCTGAGGCAAAAGAGTTTTATATCGATTATATGGATAATAAGAAAGAAAAGCTTGCAATGGCTATATATAAGAACAATATATTAAATAGAATTAAGAATATATGGAATAAATTTAGAACTAAATTTGCAAAAATTTAAGTTTTTCTTTACATTTATAAAAAAAGGTGCTATTATTAGTCTTGTACAAATTAAAAAAGCGGTATATAATAAACCCGTAAGATGCATTTATATGAATGGCGAGGCGATGGAAGCTTATGAACCTCGTCAGGTCCGGAAGGAAGCAGCGATAAATAAATCCTTCTATGTGTTTCGCTATTCATATAAGTGTATCTTACGGGAATTTTGTTTTATTGATAAAATGATTGTAGATACTATATATTATAAACTGGAGGGATAATATGGCATATACCGCATTATATAGAGAATTTAGACCCAAAAAATTTGAAGATGTTATTGGTCAAGAACATGTAACAGAAACATTAAGAAGGCAAGTGCAAAATGGCAGAGTTGCTCATGCGTATTTATTTAGTGGTGGAAGAGGTAGTGGTAAGACATCCACAGCTAAAATACTATCTAGGGCAGTTAACTGCTTAAATACAATAGGAGGAGAACCTTGTAACGAATGTGAAATTTGTAAAGCGGCTTTAGAAGGAGCACTTACGGATGTTACAGAAATTGATGCAGCTTCTAATAATGGTGTAGATAATATTAGAGATATAAGAGAAGAAGTTGAATTTATGCCAACTACTGCGAAATATAGAGTATACATTATAGATGAGGTTCACATGCTTTCCACAGGTGCGTTTAATGCTCTTTTAAAAACTTTGGAAGAACCACCATCACATGTAATTTTTATATTAGCAACAACAGAGCCTCAAAAACTTCCAGTAACAATTCTTTCAAGATGTCAAAGGTTTGATTTTAAGAAAATTTCGATAGTCAATATTTCAAAAACACTTAAAAAGTGTGCAGAAATATTAAAGTTGGATATTGATGATGGTGCAATTAATTTGATTTCGAGGATGGCAGATGGAGCTTTGAGAGATGCATATAGTATTTTAGATAGGTGTATAGCTGACGGAGAAAGTAAAATCACAGAATCAAAGGTTAGAGAATTGGTAGGGATTCCTGAATTCGAATATTTGAATGAATTTATTACATTAATTTTGAATGCTGAAACAGCCAAATTAATTGATTTTATGGAAAAAATAATTTCTGAAGGGAAAAATGTAGAAGTTTTTTTAAATGAGGCAATTAAATTATTGAGAGATGTTTTAGTATTAAAAACCTCCAATAATATAGAGGGATTTACGGAAAAAGAAATAAATGATATGATGAATTTAGTAAAAAATAATGACAATCATAAGCTAATTTATGTAATTACTAATCTTGCATTGGTTCAAGGTGATATGAAATGGAGTTCTGATAGTGAAGTTGCTTTTGAAACAGGAGTACTTAAAGTTGCAATTGAAAGTAATCAAGGGTCTGCTTCTAAAATAGAATTAGGCACGCAAAAATTACCTCAGCCTTCAGCAAATAACGTACCACAAGTTGTACAAAAATCAATATCTACAATGACAAATTCAAGTGTAAACATAGATTCATTAAAAAATCAAGTATTGACAAAATTGAAAGAAAATAGCAAAATGAGAATATGTGCAGTTCTACAAAATGCTCAAATTATGAAAGCAGAAGATGAAATAATTCATATTGTTTTTTCAAATTTATTAGATGATACGAGCAAGCAATATTTACAACATGAAGAAACGAAAAAGGCAATTAAAGAAGCTGTTGTAGAAGCAACACAGCAGGAATACAAGGTAAAATATGTTTTTAATCCAATAGGAAAATAAAAAAATTATATTGGTAGAAGAATAAAGAAAGGATGATTAAAATGGCAAAATTTGGAGGATTTCCAGGCATGGGTGGAGCTAATATGAATCAATTATTAAGACAAGCTCAAAAAATGCAAGCAGATATGGAGAAAACACAAGCAGATATTGAAGCGAAGGAATTTGATATAACAACAGGTGGTGGTGCAGTTACTATTACAATGAATGGAAAAAAGAAAGTTAAGGCAATTAAAATCAAACCAGAGGTTATTGATAAAGAAGACGTTGAAATGCTAGAAGATTTAATTCTAACGGCATTAAACGAGGGATATCAAAAAGCAGAAAACTTAGTGGAAAGTGAAATGAGCAGATTTAATGTTCCAGGCGGATTAAACGGATTACTATAATTCAAGTTTGGAAATTAGAGGATAGAGGTTATTACTATGGCTTTTAGTGTTTCGATTGAAAAGTTGATAGAAGAATTTGAAAAATTACCAGGGATTGGTCACAAGACTGCAGTTAGACTTGCATTCCATATTATTAATTCGAGTGAGGAAGAGGCAGTAAAATTTGCGGATACTATCGTAGAGGCAAGAAAAAATTTACATTATTGTTCTATCTGCAACAATGTTACTGATACAGATCCATGTCCAATATGTGCAAATAGTAAGCGAGATAAATCATTAATATGCGTTGTGGAAGATGTTAGAGACATTATACCTATAGAAAAAACGCATGAGTTTAATGGAGTTTATCATGTGCTTCATGGAGTGATTTCGCCAATGAATGGCATAGGACCAAATGATATTAAAGTGAAAGAACTGATTGCAAGGCTTGGAACAGATGAAGTAAAGGAATTGATTCTTGCTACAAACCCAAACGTAGAGGGAGAAGCAACAGCGATGTATATTTCAAAATTAGTAAAACCATTTAATGTAAGGACAACAAGAATAGCGCATGGAATTCCGATTGGTGGAGATTTAGAATACGTTGATGAAGTTACGTTGGTAAAAGCTCTTGAAAATAGAAGAGATATTTAAAAAATAGGACACTCTTGTTTGTGCAACATATGTACAAATAAGAGTGCCCTATTTTGTATATTATCCGTCATTTGGAATAAATTTTTTCCATTTTTCCATTCTAATGGTGTGTCGCAAATTAGTAAGTGCTTGTTTTTCATTAGCATATATATTTCTAGAAATAATCAAATCATCTAGTTTGTCGTATGACTCTATAGCCTCATTACATTTTTTTTCTAATTCATCATATACTTCAGCAAGATTAGCACATACAACATGATATCTTTTATATTCTAGTTCAACTTCAGCTATGACAACATGCTCGCCATACTCGGAAGCGGTTTTAATTACCTGCTGTACCATTTGATATACATTGATTACCAAAGAAAATTTCGATCGAAACCGCAACATGGGAAATACTATCTTAATTATGAACAAAACGACAAAGAAAATAATCGTTGTTAAGATGTATTTCAGCATAATACATATCCTCCTCAAATTATTGATACGAGTTATTTTATAATTAAAGAAACAAGCAAGATTATATCATCTCAACAGTTAATATGCAATAACATTTTGAAATTATGGCTTGCTAATATGTAGGTTTGTCAAACATATGTCACACTTTCTTAGAAATGTCTATATTTGAAATACCTTTTTTCATATACTAGCTCCACTATGCCTGAAATTTAGCCAATTTTTCATTTGGACTCATCCAATTTAATGGTCTCATTGGAA